>NZ_JBCIVJ010000016.1:0-130337 GCF_039409775.1 Phytobacter palmae
CTGCATTTTAATTCAACACCTGCCCTTTTCTTCCGGAAATTAGTAATCTCTCTTATCGCCCTAACCAGTGCATAATAAATGACGCTATCTGCGGTATATCATTGATATCTAAAAGAGGCACGTCCACTGTCAGTGGAATGTCACTGGCAATCGCGATGACATATTCATCGATAGTAAGTTCTTCTAATTTGTGCCCGCAGTCCTGACGAAACAGTAAGATCTTGGCGATGGCTTCATGCTTAAAGCCCTCAACAAGTACCATATCCAGCCTGGAAGCATCCATTCGACTAATTAAATACGCTAAATTCAGTTCGGGCTCATTCGGCGTTTCTGTCATTAAGGCCCAACGTTGTGAACTAGCTACGATAGTTTGTGCTGCACCAGCTTTACGTAATTCATAACTGTCCTTCCCGGGCTTATCAATATCCATATTATGATGAGTATGCTTGATCAGACCCGGGCGAATCCCCTGCTCACATAACGCAGGAATCAAGTTCTTAAGGAGTGTTGTCTTTCCGGTACCGCTCCATGCGGCAAAAGCCAGTGCGGGTATCATACTTTCTCCTGCCAGCGCGCCAGATCCTCAGGTGTATTCACGTTCACAAAGCTTTCCTTTCTATCGCTAAAGTCGACGGAATGGCCACCAGCTTCCCGCATAAACATCATGACCCGACGTTCTCCCCGGCTAAGGTAATCTTGCAGCAGCGGCACGTTGGCACGGTTCACCAGGGCAATAGTTGGATGATCACGTTCGCCATCGTGTACCCACACCGCATTTACGTCCTGACATTCTGCACTCAATCTCTCAACCAAATCGTCCGGAATATAAGGCGTATCGCAGGGAGAGAACAGAAACCACTCACTCTCGCACTGGCGCATAACAGACAGCATACCTGCCAGTGGCCCCGGAAAATCAGCTAATTGATCTTCGACTACGAGCAAACCGCTTACCCGGTAGCGTTCCTGATTACGGTTTGCACTGATCACTATGCGCGCTACCTGCGGTGCCATCGCGTGCGCTACATATTCCCACAGCGGCTTACCTTTTAGAGTCAGTAATCCCTTGTCCTGACCTCCCATCCGGGTGGCTTTACCGCCTGCGAGTATAACGCCAGTTATCACACCCTTTTTAATCAACCTTATCGCCTCTTTTCTTGTGGATTTGACCCTGATAACGTGTCTGTACTAAGAGTAAGGAGCACCACTATGAAATGTAAACGTCTGAATGAAGTTATTGAACTCCTCCAGCCTGCATGGCAGAAAGAGCCTGAATTAAATCTGATGCAATTTTTGCAGAAACTGGCGAACGAATCAGGTTATGAAGGCGAGCTTGCCGATTTAAGCGACGACATTCTGATTTACCATCTGAAAATGCGTGACTCAGATAAAGATGCGGTTATCCCGGGTATTAAGAAAGATTATGAAGAGGATTTTAAAACTGCTTTGCTCCGCGCGCGCGGGGTAATTAAAGAGTAAAAGCTTGTAAGTGAAGCCACCGAAAGCGCATTGAAATGATATCCTCAATCATTCGGCTTTATTTGCGGATAATGGGATGAACCATAACGCTTTTACTTTCCAGACTCTCCATCCTGACACCATTATGGATGCGTTGTTTGAGCGGGGAATCCGGGTCGACTCCGGTCTTACCCCTCTAAACAGCTATGAGAACCGTGTTTATCAGTTTCAGGACGAAGACCGTCGCCGTTATGTGGTGAAGTTCTACCGTCCTGAACGCTGGTCCGCAGAACAAATCCAGGAAGAACATCAATTTGCACTTGATCTCCTGGGCGATGAAGTTCCTGTTGCCGCGCCGCTCGCTTTCAACAATCAAACCTTACTGACCCATCAGGGGTTTTATTATGCGATCTTCCCGAGTATGGGAGGACGCCAGTTCGAAGCGGATAACCTGGATCAAATGGAATGGGTTGGCCGCTACCTTGGGCGGCTGCATCAAACAGGCCGTAAGGCATTATTCGCACACCGCCCGGATATGAGAGTGAAGGAGTATCTGCTTGAACCTCGCCAGGTGTTTGAAGATTGTGTGCTTATCCCAGCCTCGTTAAAAGACAGTTTTCTGCGTGCCGCCGATCAGCTTATCGAAGCTGTCATGGGACAGTGGCATAATCGCTTTACCAATCTGCGCTTACATGGCGACTGCCATGCCGGGAACATCCTCTGGCGCGATGGCCCGTTATTTGTGGATCTGGATGATGCCCGTAATGGCCCTGCTATTCAGGATCTCTGGATGTTGTTGCATGGAGACAAACCCGAGCAGCGCATGCAGCTTGAGATGATTATCGAAGCCTACGAAGAATTCTGCGAATTTGATACGGCAGAAATTAGCCTTATTGAACCGCTTCGTGCTATGCGCCTGGTTTACTACCTGGCGTGGATTATCCGTCGCTGGGATGACCCCGCTTTTCCCAAAAATTTCCCGTGGTTAACCGGGGAAGATTACTGGCGCGATCAGATAGCGACTTTTCTTGGGCAGGTAAAGGCATTGCAAGAACCGCCTCTACAATTAATGCCGATTTATTAATGTGTGACACATCCTGGAGAGATTTAATCATGAAGAAAATTTGGCTGGCGCTGGCAGGAATGATTCTGGCTTTTAGTGCTTCGGCAGCACAATTTACCGACGGTAAACAGTACATTACGCTCGACAAACCAGTTGCTGGCGAACCACAAGTTCTGGAATTTTTCTCATTCTATTGTCCGCACTGTTACGACTTTGAACACGTGTGGCATGTTGCGGATGCTGTAAAACAGAAGCTGCCGGAAGGCACTAAAATGACAAAATACCATGTTGAGTTCCTTGGCCCGTTGGGTAAAGAGATGACTCAGGCATGGGCTGTCGCAATGGCTCTGGGTGTGGAAGATAAAATTACTGCACCGATGTTCGAGGCCGTGCAGAAAACGCAAACCGTTCAGTCTGTTGCTGATATCCGCGATGTCTTTATCAAAGCCGGTGTCAAAGGTGAGGAATACGATGCAGCGTGGAACAGCTTTGTTGTGAAATCACTGGTTGCCCAGCAGGAGAAAGCCGCTGCTGACTTGCAGTTACAGGGTGTTCCGGCCATGTATGTTAACGGCAAATATCAGCTGAACATGCAAGGTATGGATACCAGCAGCATGGATATCTTCGTACAGCAGTATGCTGACACTGTCCGCTATCTTGTTGAGAAGAAGTAATAACGTCAACGCCGGTCATTGACCGGCGTTGTTATATTCACGTTTGATTGCGTCAATTTGCTGGTCTTTCTCGCTCCATAACGCATTTAGCCACTGCTGAAAACTGCGCTTAAAATTCTTATCATTAACGTAGTCGCCATGCAGTTCTTCGTTAACCGGCAATAAATTTACGCGAACGACAATACGCGTTAATTTCCCACTTAACATATCAAAGAACGGTTTTTTGTCGTTTTCCGGGTAACAAAGCGTCACATCAAGCAGTTTATCGAATTGCTTTCCCAGTACGCCCAGGGCCATCGCTATTCCTGCTGCTTTAGGGGGGAGAAGATTATTGAATGCTGATCGTGACTCGATACGTTTTTCATCAGTAAAGCGCGAACCTTCAACGAAATTCACAATGGTTGTCGGATGAAGGCGAAACTTTTCGCAGGAACGACGCGTGGTCTCTACATCTTTACCGCGACGCTCGGGATGTCGTATCAGATAACCCCTTGAATAACGACGCATAAAAGGCATATCCAGCGCCCAGCAGGCCAGGCCAATAAAAGGAACCCAGGCCAACTGTTGTTTAAGAAAGTACTTATTCATCGGAATATGTTTGCGGAAAAGCACGCACAGCACCACGATATCTGCCCAACTGTGGTGGTTACAGATAAGCAGGTACCAATTCTTTTTGTTGAGTCCTTCAAGGCCTTCAATGTCCCACTGGAGATGAGGATTAAGCTGCAACAGCCAGGCCAGCCCTTCACACCAGCAATACATCATAAAATTACTAAATGCAGAGATAGCGCGCCACAATACCGGAATCGGCAGTAATAGCTTTATGATACCGGCGATAATGATCGGTACAGAGCAGAAGATAGTCACCAGGATGGTGAGTATGACACTCAATACCAGAGTGCATACAACGAGCAGTCTCGACATAATTATATTATTCAAATGGTTGATCACAGCATGGACATCACAGCGCATGCAAGGCGCTGATCTTACCAGAAAACACCTCTAATGGCGGGGTAAAGGTTAGTCTTAGTGTGCGGTCGTTATACGCTGTGCTAAATCAAATTGCATTTTCTTATATCCACATGGAGCAAATAGTCACCAAAAAGCAATAATGATCGTTTATCTTTTTTTAATCCATTGAAAAATAAGAATACTTACATTTCTGCGATCGGAAAAAATGCACAATAATCCAGCCCTTAAGAAATAATTCACAAACTTATCCACAGGATAGTGAGGCGTAAGATCCCGCAGATCGTGAAATCTTTTTCGGCAAATGCGGTGAAAAACTGATGTTTTCGCCCGTCTGTGGCATCCTTTAGCCATAAATTGATAAACAGGCACGGACATTATGGTTCAGATTCCAGAAAACCCACTTATCCTTGTTGACGGCTCCTCCTATCTCTATCGCGCATATCACGCGTTTCCGCCGTTGACCAACAGTGCAGGCGAGCCTACTGGCGCTATGTATGGCGTCCTGAATATGCTGCGCAGTCTGATCTTGCAGTATCAGCCGACACATGCCGCAGTGGTGTTTGATGCGAAGGGCAAAACGTTCCGTGACGAACTTTTTGAGCACTATAAATCCCATCGTCCGCCAATGCCGGATGATCTGCGCGCGCAAATCGAGCCACTGCATCAAATGGTTAAAGCGATGGGGTTACCGCTACTGGCTGTTTCGGGTGTAGAGGCTGACGATGTGATCGGCACACTGGCGCGTGAAGCCGAAAAAGCAGGGCGTCCGGTTCTGATCAGTACAGGCGATAAAGATATGGCTCAGTTGGTGACGCCGGGAATTACGCTTATCAACACCATGACCAATACTGTCCTGGGGCCAGAAGAGGTCGTCACGAAATACGGCGTGCCGCCGGAGCTAATTATCGATTTCCTCGCGTTAATGGGCGACTCTTCTGACAACATCCCCGGGGTTCCTGGTGTAGGCGAAAAAACCGCGCAGGCGTTGTTACAAGGGCTTGGTGGGCTGAATACGCTGTACGCCGAACCGGAAAAGATTGCCGAACTCTCATTTCGTGGTGCCAAAAATATGGCGGCGAAGCTGGAACAGAATAAAGAGGTGGCTTACCTCTCTTACCAGCTGGCGACCATTAAAACAGATGTTGAGCTGGAGCTGACCTGTGAACAGCTGGAAGTACAACAACCAGCTGCGGATGCGCTACTTAACCTGTTTAAAAAGTATGAATTTAAGCGCTGGATTACGGATCTGGAGGGCGGTAAATGGCTCCAGGCAAAAGGTGCTAAACCTGCCAGTAAGCCGCAAGAGACGGTTGTGGTTGAAGCCGAGGCCGATGTGCCCGTTGCCGTTCTGTCATTTGATAACTACGTCACTATCCTTGATGAGGCCATGTTAAACGAGTGGATTGCGAAACTCAAAAAAGCGGCAGTGTTTGCCTTCGATACCGAAACGGACAGTCTGGATAATATCAGCGCTAATCTGGTGGGGCTTTCGTTTGCGATCGAACCTGGCGTAGCCGCTTATGTCCCGGTAGCGCATGATTACCTGGATGCACCTGCGCAGATTTCGCGTGAGCGGGCGCTCGAGTTATTGAAAGACCTGCTTGAAGATGAGAAGGCCCTGAAAGTTGGTCAGAACCTCAAATATGACCGTGGCATTTTGCAGAATTATGGCATTGAGCTGCGCGGTATTGCCTTTGACACTATGCTGGAATCCTACACACTGGATAGCGTCGTCGGTCGTCACGATATGGATAGTTTGTCTGATCGCTGGTTAAAGCATAAAACCATCACCTTTGAAGAGATTGCGGGTAAGGGCAAAAATCAACTGACGTTTAACCAGATCGATCTGGAGCAGGCAGGCCGCTATGCTGCAGAAGATGCAGACGTCACGCTGCAACTGCACCTTAAGATGTGGCCGGAGCTGCAAAAGAATGCGGGCCCTTTAAATATCTTCAAGAACATTGAGATACCGCTGGTGCCGGTGCTTTCGCGCGTCGAGCGTAACGGTGTAAATATTGATCCTGCGGTACTGCATAAACATTCTGAGGAAATAACCCTGCGTCTGGCAGAGTTAGAGAAAAAGGCACATGAAATCGCAGGTGAGCCTTTTAACCTTTCATCGACCAAACAGCTGCAGACGATTCTCTTTGAAAAACAGGGTATCAAACCGCTGAAAAAGACGCCTGGCGGCGCACCGTCAACGTCGGAGGAAGTCCTGGAAGAGCTGGCCCTGGATTACCCGCTGCCAAAAATCATTCTTGAGCACCGCGGCCTGGCGAAACTGAAGTCGACTTATACCGATAAACTGCCGTTGATGATTAATCCAAAGACCGGGCGCGTTCATACGTCTTACCATCAGGCGGTCACGGCGACCGGGCGTTTGTCCTCCACTGATCCAAACTTACAAAACATTCCAGTCCGTAATGAGGAAGGCCGACGCATTCGTCAGGCGTTTATCGCTCCAAAAGACTATGTCATTGTTTCCGCTGACTACTCGCAAATTGAATTACGCATTATGGCGCATCTGTCGCGAGATAAAGGCCTGCTCTCTGCCTTTGCCGAAGGGAAGGATATCCACCGAGCAACGGCGGCCGAAGTGTTTGGTTTACCGCTGGAAAGTGTGTCGAACGAACAGCGTCGTAGCGCGAAAGCCATCAACTTTGGTCTGATTTATGGCATGAGCGCGTTTGGCTTATCCCGCCAGCTCAATATTCCGCGTAAAGAGTCGCAGAAGTATATGGATCTTTACTTCGAACGCTATCCGGGTGTGCTGGAGTATATGGAGCGCACCCGCGCACAGGCGAAAGAGCAGGGCTATGTTGAAACCCTGGAAGGGCGTCGCCTCTATCTGCCGGACATCAAATCCAGCAACGCGGCGCGTCGGGCCGGCGCAGAACGTGCGGCTATCAACGCGCCGATGCAGGGTACGGCGGCTGACATTATCAAACGCGCAATGATCGCTGTTGATGCGTGGCTGCAAACGGAAAAACCGCGCGTGAAAATGATCATGCAGGTACACGATGAACTGGTGTTCGAAGTGCATAAAGACGATGTGGATGCGGTATCGCAAAAGATCCACGAGCTGATGGAAAGCAGTACCAAACTGGATGTGCCGCTGCTGGTGGAAGTTGGTAGCGGACAAAACTGGGATCAAGCGCACTAAGTGCTGGTCACATAAGCTTCTTTTTATGTAACTAAGCAACATAACCAGTACATTTTGTGACGATCATTCATATTCCCTATGTAAAGATTGAAAATAAACTACAAAAAGTGCTTTGTCCGTGACCAAAAAGGGAGTAGAGTTAAAGACGTAGGGTACAGAGGTAAGATGTTCTATCTTTCAGACCTTTTACTTCACGTAATCGGATTTGGCTGAATATTTAGCCGCCCCAGTCAGAAATGACTGGGGCGTTTTTTATTGGGCGAAAGAAAAAGCGCGGACGAATGCCGCGCTATATCAGAAAGGATCAAGCCTCTGCGTCTTCTTCGACAACGGGGGGAAGGTCGCTAAACCAGTTGTCCAGCTTCTGGCGAAGTTTATCCACACCCTGTTTTTTCAGTGACGAAAATGCTTCAACCTGCACATCGCCATTAAAGGCAATCACTGCTTCACGCACCATATTAAGCTGCACCTTACGTGCGCCACTGGCCAGCTTATCTGCCTTCGTCAGCAGCACGAGCACCTGAATATTGCTCTCAACTGCCCACTCGATCATTTGCTGATCAAGGTCTTTCAGGGGATGGCGAATATCCATCAGGATTACCAGGCCGTGCAGACACTGGCGTTTTTCCAGGTATTCACCCAGCGCGCGCTGCCATTTGCGCTTCATCTCTTCTGGCACTTCTGCGTAACCGTAACCCGGTAAGTCTACCAGGCGTTTGCCTTCGGCAACCTCGAACAGGTTAATTAGTTGCGTACGTCCAGGCGTTTTGGATGTGCGAGCCAGGTTTTTTTGATTTGTCAGGGTATTAAGTGCGCTGGACTTCCCGGCGTTGGAGCGGCCAGCAAAAGCCACTTCTATACCGGTATCGGCGGGTAAGTGGCGAATATCAGGCGCACTGGTGACAAAATGCGTCTGTTGATAGTTCCAGTTAGTCAAAATGGTCGTCTCCGTGATCTCGGGCATGGGGGGGATTATACCTGAACCCACGTAAAAGGCTGTTTTTCTCGTCAACGGGAACTGGCCAGAGAATATCCTTTTTATGTGTAGGATATTTGCCATAAAGCTTATGCGAATTTTCAGAGAAATTGCAGGGTCATAAAAAGTTAAGTAAATGAAATAAAAGCTTTTGTTCTTATGGAATTTTCCGAATTTGTGTTTTTAGGTCACTTTGTTGCTTGTGAGTTTAAATTAAGCAGGTAAAGTATTTACAGAGGCGAGGAAGCTTGGGGGATGAAGACTTAAGGATTGAGGGGTCAGGAGCGCCAGGAGGCGAAGACCAGGAAACTGTCAGGATGGCAGTCTGAAAAGGAATAAAGGACCATAACAGGGAACGTGAAGTGCTAAGGGAAAAACAGGGTGTGTTGTAAGCAAACAGGGAACGTAGTACCCATTGAGGGTTGAGGGTCAGAAAAAAAGGCGACAGATTACTCTGTCGCCTTTTTTCTTTGCTTGCTTTCTGCTAGATTCCGCCGCAATTCTATACTGAATAAAACCATCTAAGCCGATTATCATGAAAAAACCTTCAACCACTCCGCGCGGCAAAACACCTGGCAAAGCGCACCGTAAATCACGTGAAGAACTCAACCAGGAAGGGCGTGACCGTAAGCGCGATAAAAAGCACCGCGGGAATGCGGCCGGTAGCCGGGCAAGCGGTGCGAACGCCTCCTCTGGTTCAGGAAAAAGCGCCTCTCAGGCCGATCCGCGTGTAGGCAGTAAAAAACCGATTCCACTGGGTGCGACCGAGCCCCAGGTCAAGAAGCAGCACAAACCAAAGAGCGAGAAACCTATGCTTTCACCGCAAGCTGAACTGGATCTGCTGGAGAACGATGAGCGCCTGGACGCGCTGCTGGAACGACTTGAAGAGGGCGAATCCCTGAGTGCTGAAGAGCAACGCTGGGTAGACGCTAAACTTGACCGCATTGATGAATTAATGCAGCAACTGGGCCTCTCTTATGATGATGACGAAGAAGAAGAGGAAGAGGGCCGCGAAGATATGATGCGCTTACTTAAAGGCGGCAATTAACGGTCAGGTATGGGCCTGCCTGTCCTGTTTATAACCCTTCCGGTTATATGTTATCTGGTGTGGTTATTCGTTAAACTACAGCGGTTGTCGCGGCGCAAACTGTGGCTGCGCAACCGGCTTATGACCCGAAATGAGGTCAGGCCGGGCCGCCGTACCCGCCAGCGGCGTTATCGGAAGGAGTGAGCATGTCTGAGCAACGAATTGACTGGGATCTGGCCCTTATCCAGAAATATAACTATTCCGGGCCGCGCTACACGTCATACCCTACCGCGCTGGAGTTTTCCGCTGACTATGGCGAAGAAAATTTCCGTAGTGCCGTCGCACGTTATCCAGAGCGACCATTGTCACTGTATGTGCACATTCCGTTTTGCCATAAGCTTTGTTACTTCTGCGGCTGCAATAAGATTGTTACGCGCCAACAACACAAAGCTGACCAATATCTGGACGCACTGGAACAAGAGATTATCCATCGTGCGCCGCTGTTCGCTGGCCGTCGTGTCAGCCAGCTTCACTGGGGCGGTGGTACGCCAACGTACCTGAATAAAGCGCAAATCAGCCGCCTGATGGGCTTACTACGTGGTCATTTTCAGTTCAATGCAGATGCAGAAATCTCTATTGAAGTGGATCCGCGCGAAATTGAACTGGATGTCCTGGATCACTTACGATCGGAAGGCTTTAACCGCCTGAGCATGGGCGTGCAGGACTTTAATAAAGAGGTCCAGCGCCTGGTTAACCGTGAGCAGGACGAGTCCTTCATCTTTGCGCTGATTAAACGTGCTCGCGATATTGGCTTCACCTCGACCAATATTGATTTGATTTATGGTCTGCCGAAACAGACGCCGGAAAGCTTTGCCTTTACCCTGAACCGGGTTGCAGAACTAAGTCCCGACCGCCTGAGTGTGTTTAACTACGCGCATCTTCCCACCCTCTTTGCGGCCCAGCGTAAAATCAAAGACGCGGATCTGCCCTCCGCACAACAAAAACTGGATATCCTGCAGCAGACCATTGTTTCACTGACAGATGCTGGTTATCAGTTCATCGGCATGGACCATTTTGCCCGTCCCGATGACGAGCTGGCGGTGGCTCAGCGTGATGGGGTTTTGCACCGTAACTTCCAGGGCTACACCACCCAGGGCGATACCGATTTGTTAGGGATGGGTGTTTCGGCCATCAGTATGATTGGCGACAGTTACGCGCAGAATCAGAAAGAGTTAAAAGCGTATTACCAACAGGTGGACGAAACCGGCAATGCTTTGTGGCGGGGGATTGCGCTGACCCGTGATGACTGTATTCGTCGTGACGTGATTAAAGCGCTTATTTGTCACTTCCGTCTCGATTTCCGCAGCATCGAGAATCAATGGGAGCTGAGCTTCAACGACTACTTTGCCGAAGATCTGAAATTGCTTAAGCCACTGGCGAATGATGGGCTGGTGGAAATTAACGAGCTGAGTATTGAAGTGACGGCGAAAGGACGTCTATTAATTCGCAACATTTGCATGTGTTTTGACGTCTATCTGCGCCAGAAAGCGCGGATGCAGCAATTCTCAAGGGTGATTTAAACGGTTTCCCCGGCGGCGATGTGCGGGCCGGGGATATCAGACCGTAACCTGATAAGCGAAACGCCTGCCGGCGCTTTAGCTAAATAGCCCAAACAGCGCGGCGCACAATACGGCAGCGACGGCGGCTTGTGGCGTGTGGCTGGCGGCGGCACTAACGCCTGCGCTGCTCGACACGATATTAATGAGTGATTCCAGCATGATGACCTCCCCGTGGACGGGCAAGATCATACTGAACTCATCGGAACAGTAAAGCGCAAAATTGCAGCAATTTGCGCTCGCTATTCAATCTTTACAATTAGCTGGATTATTACTCCATTCCCAGCTCTTTCAGCTTACGTGTCAGGGTGTTACGTCCCCATCCCAGTAAGCGTGCTGCTTCTTGTTTGTGCCCTTGCGTATGACGTAAGGCAGTGGTCAACAAGGTCCGTTCCATTTCTGGTTGCGCTTCGGAAAGCAGGTTTTGATGACCGGAACGTAGCGCCCTGTCCGCCCATTGTGCCAACAACGTTGCCCAGCTATCCGGCAGCGACTGCCCCGTACTGCTTTCCGGGATCGTGGTTTCAAACAATTCAGCCGGTAAATCCTGAATCAGAACTTCCTGTCCGGCAGCCATCACGGTTAACCAGCGGCAGGTATTCTCCAGTTGTCGCACGTTACCAGGCCAGGCCAGACGCGTGAGTGCTGCTTCGGTTTCCGGATGCAACTGCTTCGCTTCGACGCCCAGCTCGCGGGCAGCGACCTGAAGAAAATGGCGCGCCAGACGGGGAATATCTTCGCGACGTTCACGCAGTGGCGGTAGATGCACGCGAATAACGTTCAGGCGGTGGAATAAATCCTCGCGGAATTTCCCTTCCTGCACACGCAACTCCAGGTTCTGGTGCGTTGCGGCAATGATGCGCACATCGACCTTCACTGGCGCATAACCTCCGACACGGTAGAACTGTCCGTCGGCCAGAACGCGCAATAGCCGGGTTTGTACATCCAGCGGCATATCACCGATTTCATCAAGGAACAGCGTACCGCCATCGGCCTGTTCGAAACGCCCCTGACGGATGGTATTGGCGCCGGTAAACGCCCCTTTCTCATGGCCAAATAGCTCAGATTCAATCAAATCTTTTGGGATGGCCGCCATGTTCAGCGCAATGAATGGCGCTTTCACCCGCGGGCTATGGCGATGCAGCGCGTGGGCGACCAGCTCTTTACCGGTACCAGACTCACCGTTAATCAGGACGCTGATAGATGAGCGCGACAGACGGCCAATGATGCGAAATACATCCTGCATGGCAGGCGCTTCACCAATGATATCGGTGGTTGGCCCGCTAACCTGCACATTACGCGGTTGCTGCTGTTCCTGATAATGGCTGATGGCACGTTCAACCAGCGCCACCGCTTCGTCAATATCAAAGGGCTTAGGCAGATAATCAAATGCCCCTTGCTGATACGCGCTGACTGCAGCATCCAGATCGGAATGTGCCGTCATTATGATGACCGGAAGCATCGGGTGGCGCTGCTTGATTTGCTTTAGCAGGGCAAGACCGTCCATACCTGGCATGCGAATATCCGACAGCAGCACGTCCGGCGTTTTGGTGGTCAGCGCATCAAGCACTTCATTTGCGTTTTCAAACGTTGTACAGCTCAAGCCTGCCCCGGTGAGCGCGCGTTCAAGCACCCAACGGATGGAGCTATCGTCATCAACGATCCAGACTATCCCTCGTTGCATAAACACCTCTATTTCCGAATAGGCAGGAACACCGAGAACTCGGTATGGCCTGGCCAACTGGTGAATTCAATTTTGCCAGAATGTTGATCAATCAAACTTCGAGCGATAGATAACCCTAAACCAGTACCACCTTCACGCCCGCTAACCATCGGGTAAAACAGCGTGTCCTGTAGGTTTGACGGAATACCTGGCCCGTTATCTTCCACATCAATACGTGCCGCAAGGCGATAGCGAACGCCATGCAGAGTGAGCTGAAACGCAGTACGGGTTCGCAGAATTATTTCACCGCCCTCAGGTCCCAGCGCCTGGAGCGCATTGCGAACAATGTTCAGCAGTACCTGTTCGATCTGGTCAGGATCGTGTGCCAGCTCAGGCAGGCTAGGGTCATAGTCGCGGACCAGGGTGACGTTGTCGGGTAATTCCATCGACACCAGCTTCACGACACGCTCAGCAACTTTATGAATGCTTTCTGTTACGTGCATACCTGGCTGTTGTGGCCCAAGCAGCCGATCCACCAGGTTACGCAGACGGTCTGCCTGCTCAATGATGACTTTGGTGTACTCCAGCAAAGAAGGATCGGGCAGGGCTTTGCTTAAGAGCTGCGCCGCACCACGTAAACCTCCGAGCGGGTTTTTTATTTCATGCGCCAGACCACGTACCAGATCGCGTGCTGCCACTTGCTGGGCATGCTGGAGTTGTTCCTGGCTCAGGCGTCGCTGATTATCCATCGGTGCCATCTCCAGCAGGATGAGCCCCTCAGGCAACCGTTGCGCCGTTAATGAGAGAATATGTGAACGCCCGTCGATAACGAGGGTAACTTCATTATCCGTAAAGCCTTGTCCGGCATCGAGACTTTCCCGCATCAGGACGATATTGAGCGAGAAGTAGCTCAGCAGGTCCGGCAACGGCGTACCGAATAATTTACGTGAACTTTGCGCCAGAAGTTGCTGCGCCGCCGGGTTGGCGTAATGTACCGCCAGTTCGTCATCAACCAGCAAGATGCTATTGATTAAAGAATTGAGGATCTGCCCAGCATCGGGCAACGAGCCACTTGCCATCCAGCAGTCTCCCAAAGAATGCACTATTTTAGTGCAGTATAGCGTTTTATAAGTAAATAAGGCGGTAATTCAGGTTGTTGGTGGAGAAAAAAGCCCATCCTGGGATGGGCTGAAAGTTTCCACGGCAACAAAACTCCGGATGTCTTTCGCGCCGCAGCGGTGTTAGCTGCCCTCAGTCGCCCGAATCACTTAGTTCACTAAGCTCATCGGGCTTCCTTCGGGTGCCGCCTTGCTGCGACACCAAATCCATCGGATTTAAATCATTAAACGCTGTAGTACAGCTCGAACTCTACCGGGTGCGGCGTCATGCGTACGCGGTCGTTTTCTTCGATACGCAGAGCGATGTAAGCATCGATCGCGTCGTCGGTGAATACGCCACCCGCAGTGAGGAACTCGCGGTCTTCGTTCAGGCAGTTCAGTGCTTCTTCCAGAGAACCTGCAACCTGCGGGATTTCTTTCGCTTCTTCAGCTGGCAGGTCATACAGGTTTTTGTCCATCGCTTCGCCCGGGTGGATCTTGTTCTTAATACCGTCAAGACCAGCCATCAGCAGCGCTGCGAAGCACAGGTACGGGTTAGCAGCCGGATCCGGGAAACGCACTTCAATACGACGTGCTTTCGGGGATGCAACCACCGGAATACGGATGGAAGCAGAACGGTTACGGGCAGAGTAAGCCAGCATTACCGGTGCTTCGTAACCCGGGACCAGACGCTTGTAGGAGTTGGTGGTCGGGTTAGACAGGGCGTTGATCGCTTTAGCGTGTTTGATTACGCCGCCGATGTAGTACAGCGCCTGCTCAGACAGACCAGCGTATTTGTCGCCAGAGAACAGGTTTACGCCGTTCTTGGACAGGGACATGTGGCAGTGCATACCGGAACCGTTATCACCGAACATTGGTTTCGGCATAAAGGTTGCGGTTTTGCCGAAGCGGTGAGCAACGTTGTGAACCACATATTTGTAGATCTGAATTTCGTCCGCTTTTTTGGTCATGGTGTTGAAGCGGGTTGCCACTTCGTTCTGACCGGCAGTTGCAACTTCGTGGTGATGAGCTTCAACAACCAGGCCCATCTCTTCCATTACCAGACACATGGTAGAACGCAGGTCTTGTGAGGAATCCACTGGCGGAACCGGGAAGTAACCACCTTTAACAGCCGGACGGTGACCTTTGTTACCGCCTTCGTATTTGGTGGCAGAGTTCCATGCGCCTTCGATATCATCGATAGCAACGTGGGAACCCGAAATAGAGCTGCCGAAACGTACGTCGTCGAACAGGAAGAATTCTGGCTCAGGCCCGAACAGAACGGTGTCTGCGATGCCTGTTGCGCGCAGGTATTCTTCAGCGCGTTTTGCGATGGAGCGCGGGTCGCGATCGTAGCCCTGCATAGTGCCCGGCTCGAGGATATCGCAACGGATGATCAGAGTCGGTTCTTCGTAGAACGGGTCAATGACAGCGGTAGAAGCGTCCGGCATCAGTACCATGTCAGATTCGTTAATGCCTTTCCAGCCACCAATCGAGGAGCCATCAAACATTTTGCCTTCTTCAAAGAAGTCAGCATTAACCTGATGAGCTGGGATCGTGACGTGCTGCTCTTTACCTTTAGTATCGGTGAAGCGCAAATCAACAAACTTGACTTCGTGCTCGTTCAGCATCGTCAAAACGTGTTCAGCGGACATACTTAAACTCTCCCGGATTTATCATTGTCGTCGTGGTAACGAGGTCTACAATTACGGCGCTAACCTGTCGTTGTTGCCATGAAAAAGATAAAGCGAAATCTATGCCAACTTTTAAATGTCACTAAAAAGGCGCTATTATGCGCACCATAGTGCAAAAGGGCTGCACCACGATGGTTACATTGCACCAATTCAGTGCTTTTATGTGAACATTAAGCACCGGATTGGTGCAATTTGAGTGGGGCAGCCTAATTTCGCTTCGTGAAAATGATCACAAAGCAACCCTGCAATACTTGTTTGCGGGGGATGTTTGTGATCCTGTTTTGTAGTGCGATTAATCCGTGTACAATAACGCGCTATTTCTAAATGCCTGAGGCAAAGTTGTGATCGAAAATCTGCGTAACATCGCCATCATCGCGCACGTTGACCATGGTAAAACTACCCTGGTTGATAAGCTGCTGCAGCAATCCGGTACGTTTGATGCGCGTGCCGAAACTCAAGAGCGAGTGATGGACTCCAACGATTTGGAGAAAGAGCGTGGGATTACCATCCTGGCTAAAAACACCGCTATCAAATGGAATGATTACCGTATCAACATCGTTGATACCCCGGGGCACGCCGACTTCGGTGGTGAAGTTGAACGTGTTATGTCCATGGTAGATTCCGTTCTGTTGGTCGTTGATGCAATGGATGGTCCGATGCCGCAGACGCGCTTCGTGACCAAAAAAGCCTTTGCTCATGGCCTGAAACCGATTGTTGTTATCAACAAAGTTGACCGTCCGGGCGCGCGTCCTGATTGGGTTGTTGACCAGGTATTTGACCTGTTTGTTAACCTCGACGCTACCGACGAACAGCTGGACTTCCCTATCGTTTACGCCTCTGCGCTGAACGGTATCGCGGGTCTGGATCACGAAGATATGGCAGAAGACATGACTCCGCTGTATCAGACTATCGTTGATCGTGTACCGGCACCGAACGTTGACCTCGATGGCCCGCTGCAGATGCAAATCTCTCAGCTGGACTACAACAACTACGTTGGCGTCATCGGTATCGGCCGCATCAAACGCGGTAAAGTGAAACCGAACCAGCAGGTTACTATCATTGATAGCGAAGGCAAAACCCGTAACGGTAAGGTCGGTAAAGTTCTGACCCACCTGGGTCTTGAGCGTATTGAGAGCGACATCGCAGAAGCTGGCGATATCATCGCGATCACCGGTCTGGGCGAGTTGAACATCTCTGACACCATCTGCGATACGCAGAATGTTGAAGCGCTGCCAGCGCTGTCCGTTGATGAGCCGACCGTAACCATGTTCTTCTGTGTAAACACCTCTCCGTTCTGCGGCAAAGAAGGCAAGTACGTTACCTCTCGCCAGATTCTTGACCGCCTGAATAAAGAGCTGGTGCACAACGTTGCACTGCGCGTTGAAGAAACCGAAGATGCTGATGCATTCCGCGTTTCTGGTCGTGGTGAACTGCACCTGTCTGTACTGATCGAGAATATGCGTCGTGAAGGTTTCGAAATGGCGGTTTCCCGTCCGAAAGTAATCTTCCGCGAAATCGATGGCCGTAAACAAGAGCCGTTCGAAAACGTAACGCTGGACGTCGAAGAGCAGCACCAGGGTTCTGTGATGCAGGCTCTGGGTGAGCGTAAAGGCGACCTGAAAAACATGAATCCGGATGGCAAAGGCCGCGTTCGTCTCGACTACGTGATCCCAAGCCGTGGTCTGATCGGCTTCCGTTCAGAATTCATGACCATGACCTCCGGTACTGGTCTGCTGTACTCCACGTTCAGCCACTACGACGACGTTCGTCCGGGTGATGTGGGTCAGCGTCAGAACGGCGTTCTGATCTCCAACGGTCAGGGTAAAGCGGTTGCGTTTGCGCTGTTTAGCCTGCAGGACCGCGGTAAGCTGTTCCTGGGCCACGGCGCAGAAGTTTACGAAGGCCAGATCATCGGTATTCACAGCCGTTCTAACGACCTGACGGTAAACTGCCTGACCGGTAAGAAACTGACCAACATGCGTGCGTCCGGTACTGACGAAGCAACGGTTCTGGTTCCGCCGGTTAAGATGACCCTGGAGCAGGCTCTGGAGTTCATCGATGATGATGAACTGGTAGAAGTTACCCCGACCTCTATCCGTATTCGTAAACGTCACCTGACGGAAAACGATCGTCGTCGCGCTAACCGTGGTGCTAAAGAAGATTAATCTTCTTTTTCACCGGATACGTGATGTCGGGCTGGCATAATTGCCACCCGGAAAAAAAGCCGCTGATATCAGCGGCTTTTTTGTTCAGAAAAAGTACCTTAACCCTAAACGTATACGGTACTGCTCGCTGTTGTAGTAATTCCACCGATCGAGCCACTGCAACTCCAGATAGGGCATCCAGTTTTGCGTTATTTTATAGCTGAACTTATTGGTGATTTCCCAGTGATGATCTTTGCCATTCTTACTATGGTAGTCGTTTATGCGTTGGAAAAAGTGGGGCTCAAAGGTATAGAAGAAAGAATCGTTTAATTTGAAATTCCAGTAATTGGCAAATTCATGGGTATCGTTTTTATCCATTTTGCCGTTAATGTCTACCGTGTCGTAATTGCTGTGGTTGTAGCGGTAACGGAAGGTAAGATTAAACCACGGGGCAAACTTGTAATTCGTATCTAAATAAACCGCGCCGCCTGAACCATCGCGATTATCATTAATCAATCCGCCGGGTTGAAAGGTTAATTTATCGGTAGGTTTAAATAGCGGATACCAGCCCTCGATTTCATTATAGCTGTGCTTCATCTCATCCCATTTACCCACATTGTAGGCGTTGGTTGCCATCAATCCTGCGCCCATGTCAAAGTTATATCCGGCGCGAAGAATGACTTCATGAAGTTCAGAGGCTGTATTGTAGGCTTCGCGGGTTTCGACGTACGCGCCCGCAAACGCGGTGCCGGAGACGGATGAAACCAGCAGAGCGATCATTGTTTTTTTCATGATTATTCCAGGTATCAGGTACAAAAGGGCCGTCCCTCCTGCATAGCAGGAAGGGAAAGTGGGCCTGCTTTTTAGTTATAAAGTGACTGCTGACTCTTTATTTTCGGTTTTTACTTCTGGTGCCATATTCTGTTTTTTTCGATGTGTTATTTCCTCAATAATAAAAGCAAAGCGCTGCTCGTTAAGTTTGTAAAAGAATCCCATAGTCAGGGCCGCAATAATCGCCAGTGAACAAGGCCAGAGAAATATCAGCTGGCGTAAGCCCAATAGCGTTGTACTACTCTGCTCTACATTAGGGACGTAACCAATTTGGGTCAGCATGATCCCCGGCAGAAAGCCCGCCAGGGCCGCAGAGATTTTGCGTGAAAAGGTGTAACCGGTGTAGACAGATCCTTCGGTCCGGATACCGGTTTTCCACTCACCGTAATCAACGGTATCCGGCACTAACGCCCAATTCAGGCTATTTACAAAAGCGGTTCCGAAAAAGGCCATGCAGGAAAACGTGATAAACAGTAAAGAACTGCTGCCCCAGAAAAAGTTAAGGATGTCGCCGAGTGCCCACAATGCCAGTCCACCCAGATACACCTTTTTCTTGCCAAAGCGCTTCACTGCTCCGGGCACCAGCAAGACGCCCACTAAAATGCAGCCCATGCTGAAAAAGCCCATCCATGACAACAGATGAATATCATTGAGCACGTATTGGGTGTAATAGACCTGGATGGCGAGTTTGATGTTAAACGCGGCCAGCGTACACAGGTTGGCAATGCATAATACCAGCAGCGGAGGGTTGCGGAAGATGGCGTAAAATGACTTCATGATCCCGGGCTTATGGCCTTCCGGGGCGAGCTCAACGTAACGCTCTTTCACGCCGCTATAGCACCACCACATGCAGAATAATCCGCAGGTGGCAAACAGCAGTGCGGCAACCAGATAGCCCAGAGAAGGGCGGCCAACGAACAGTGACTGCACAGGCATAAAACCGACAGTACACAGTAACAACCCCACAGTGGCTCCCCCCTGTCGCCAGGCGGCAAGATGTGCACGCTCCTGCGGGTTTTTAGTGATTGCCGGCACCATTGCGCCGTAAGAACAGTTCATCAGGCTATAGAACAGGCCAAACATCATGAACAGTACGGTGGCGATGGCGGTTTTCATCGTCAGACTGAAATCATTGGCCATGAATTGGGCGGTTGCGACCAGTGCGACCGGAACAGAGGCATAGAGAATAAAAGGGCGAAACTTTCCTGCCGTTCCAGTGTTACGCCGCGAATCCAGCAGTACGCCAGTCAGCATGTCGGTAAAGGCGGTAAAGAACTTGGCAACCAGGAAGATGATCCCACCGTAAAAGGCGGGCATTCCCAGTTCATCGGTATAAAACTTCAGTAAATAGAGTGTGCCGATGCACAGCATCAGGTTCGAGCCAAAATCACCCATCCCATAGGCAAATTTTTCGCGCAGGCTCAGTTTTAGCGTTAGCGGATCATGGTTGTGATTCATAGTCGATCCTCTTAGCGCCCCGCAGGGCGCTATCTTATTGACCCGTCAGGCCAGACGTTTACGCGTTTCGATCTCGGTAACGATACGAACGTACATTTTCTCGTTGAGGTTGTAGAAGCACCCCATTGCCACGATGGTGATTACCGCCAGTGCGCAGGGGTAGATGAAGATCAGCTGCCGCAAACCCTCTACTGTTCCTGCTGATTGCACTACGTTCGGTACATAGCCGATCTGTGTCAGCATCCAGCCAGGGAAGAACCCTGCCAGTGCCTGCGATACTTTTCTAAAGAAGGTGAAGCCAGTGTAAACCGTCCCTTCAGAGCGTACGCCGGTACGCCATTCGCCATATTCCACCGTGTCAGAGACCAGTGCCCAGTTCAGGCTGTTTACAAAGGCAGAGCCAAAGAATGCAAGGCATGAGAAAGCGACAAAACTGACCGAGCCCCCGCCGAACAGATAATTGAGTAGATCGCCAGTAACCCAGATAAGCAGCCCGCCGATGTAGACTTTTTTCTTACCGAAACGGCGTACGGCGCCGGGCATTAAAAAGACACCAATAAAGATGCACCCCATACTGAAGAAGCCCATATATGAAAGCAGAATGGGGTCGTTCAGAACGTACTGGGTGTAATAGACCTGAATAGCGAGTTTGACGTTAAATGCGCCCAGGGTGCAGAGGTTGGCAATGCACAAAATAAACAGCGGGCGGTTCCCGGCAATAGCGCGAAACGACTGCAACAAGCCAGGTTTTTGTGCGGGATTGGCAGGCTGCGTCTCGACATAACGTTCGGTCACACCCTTATAGCACCACCACATAAAGAACAGCCCGAACAGCGAGAAAAGGGTGGCGGCGAAGATATACCCCAGCTGGTGGTTGCCCTCAATCAGGTTCATGACAGGCACAAAGGCGACCGTACACAGCAGCAGTCCCAGCGTCGCACCGCCTTGTCGCCATGCTGCCAGTGAGGCGCGTTCATCCGGGTTTTTGGTGATGGCCGGAACCATTGCGCCGTAGGAACAGTTCATCATGCTAAAGAACAGCCCATAGAGCATAAACAGTACCGTGGCCATCACGGTTTTGCCGGTTACTTCAAACGGCGTACCGACAAAGTTAGCAATAGCCAGCAGCGTCACCGGGAAAGCAGCGTAAAGCACGAACGGACGGAATTTTCCTTTAGGGCCAATATTGCGCCGGGAATCGAGCATAATGCCCGTACCCATATCGGTAAACGCGGTAAAGAATTTGGCGATCAAGAAGATAATGCCGCCATAAGTTCCCGGCAGCCCTAATACGTCGGTGTAGAATTTCAGTAGATAAAGCGTGCCAATATCCAACAGGATATTGGAACCTAAATCGCCCATCCCATAGGCTAATTTTTCTTTAAATGGCAAACGTAGGGTTGCCGGATCGGCAGAGGTCTGACTCATTTTTTATTCTCCTGATGCCCGAAGTTTTACCTGCGGGCGAGTCTCATTAGATGTTCTTCAATGTCGCGAACAATGACGCCCATTCGCTCTGCGCCCGGTAAAAGACCGGTGGTTTGCCGAGCGGGGCATCTACGCTGACATCACCGCCGGAACACGGCTCTCCGGTCCAGACATTGATCCAGGTATCTTCTGGCAGATATAAAGACCAGTCTCTACGGCCCTGCTCGTACACAGGCGCAACCAGCAGGTCGCGACCGAATAGATATTGATATTTCAGGGTGTAGGTGCGCGCATCATCTTCGTAATGCAGGAATAACGGGCGCATGACCGGCAGACCTGTTGCGGCGTTCTGCGCCACGGACTGTTTTATGTAGGGTTTAAGCGTCGTAAATACGGTGGTCATACGAGCAAAGTGGGCAATGGTTTCTGCGTCACCGTCAAATTGCCAGTTATCACCTGGACGGTTGCCTTCGTGGGTACGCATCATCGGGGTAAAGGCGCTGAAATCGCACCAGCGCAGCAGTAACTCTTTACTGCGTTTCATTTCGAACAGAGTGGTGTAACCGCCGATATCGCTATGGTGTAAACCGTGGCCGGTCATCGCTAAGGACAGCGCTGCCGGGACGACGGAAGCCAGGCCATCATCGAGACTCCAGTCCACGTTCTGGTCACCCGCCCACATCATGACGGAATACTTCTGGCTGCCCGTCGACCCTGCGCGCATGAAGAAGAGGATGTCGCCGAGTTTGCCGGTTTCCAGCAGCGCTTCGTAGTTACACTTCGCCCACAGTGCAGGCCAGGCGTTATGCATAATTTCGGCGCTGACACCGTTGTGCAGATAGGTATCGGTTGGCAAATATTCGCCAAAGTCGGCCATCCAGCCGTTACAACCCAGGGCGATCAGGTTCTGCTTGATAACGTTTTTGAACCAGTCGTAGGCCTGAGGGTTGGTCAGATCGACCACGCCGCCGTGGAATTCCCCGAACTCGACGAGATAATTGCCACCGGACGCATCCTTGGCCAGATAACCGCGTTCTGCCGCTTCGGCATACAGATCTTTGTCGCTGGCTACATAAGGGTTGATGTAAGAAAGGAACTGCACGCCTTCGCTATTCCACTGCTGGATGCGGGTATCAAGCTGCGGATAAAGCTCGCTGTTCCACTTCCAGTTCCACATGACGCGCTTACCGAAGGAGGTCATGCGAATACCTGACCAGTCCTGCGCCCAGATACCGTTCACCTTCACGCCGCCGTTTCGCATAGTGTCCAGTTTCTGCTGGCACACTTCGGTTCCGCCCTGAATACCGAGTGTGACCCCGTCATAGACCCAATCAGGTAGTTCTGGCTGGCGACCTAACAGCGCCGTCAGTTTTTCCAGCAGCGCAATGTAAGTGTCTGCACATTCGAAGCGGATTGTGGCGTTATCTTCCCACAGTGCCAGTTCGTGATATTCCGGCGCGCTGAAATCGAAATTCATATAACAGCTATTATCAACGTGGCAGTAGTACTTCTGCGTACTGACAAATGTCGGCTGTGGGAAAAAGGTCCAGTAATAGTCGCCGCCAGCGTTCTCTTTACAGTCCGCCTGCCAGGTTACGTAGCTTTGTTTATTACGCCCAACGCCTTGCTCACTGGTCCATAGCGGGAAGGGTTTACCGCGCAGGTCAAAATACGAGAACTGCTCGCCGCAACCATAAATATGATCCTGCGGCTGCGCCGCCAGACGCAGCCAGATGCGATTGTGGCTGGTGGCGTCATTGTTCAGTTTGAACATCAGGCGGCCTTCTTCATCCGCGCCAATGCGCAACGTGGCGCTGACGGCATCGCCACGGGTAAAGCGGATAACCCAGCCAGCGCTCTCTTTCACCACCGTTGCGTCGGTGAGTGCCACTTTTTCATTCAGCTTATCTTTAATGCTGAAATTGCCGCGAAACATATCAATATCGGCGACACCTGTACCAACCCACAAGCAGGGGGTTTGTGCACTGTGGCGCAGGATCAGACGTTGTTGCCAGCGCAGCGTAAAGCCGTCTTGTTGTGTTGTAAGTTCAAGATCGCGTAAATGATGTTGTCGTAAATCCATTATGATCTCCGTAAAAGTAGGGTATTCCGGTTATTCATCTCTGGCGTTAATCGCAGCCGATCGAAAAGGCGAGGTTGTGTGTCTCTTCCGGGGCCAGAAAAAATAAATCCACGCCGGAATTAAATGCATTCGGCGGACAACTCATTGGTTCAATGGCAAGGCCGAGGCGTTGTAATTTGTCGCCGGTATAGATTTGCAACCAGGGTTGGCTGGTACGAAGCCAGGTGGTCATGGCTTGCTGAATGCTGGTTATTCTCACTTCCCATGGAGCTGGTGCTGTTCTGGCTTTAAACGTGTGGTCTATTTGGGTGCTGCCGATTTCCCGGGTAGTGCTGAAATCCAGCGCGTTGGCCACTGGTTGCAGCGTATCGACACTGAACAGATCTGTAGCGGGCATCGTTAGCGTACAGCCATCTATTTTTTCCAGATTGCATGTTAAATAAGGGTGGGCACCTGCGCCGTAGGGCGCAGGTTTATCGCCGATGTTGCGGGTAATAATGCTGGCGCTCAGACCGGTGTCAGCATCCAGGCGATATATGACGTTACAGACCAGCGCGAAAGGGTAACCATATGACGGCGGTAGAAAGACACTTAGCGTGACGCTATTCGCACACTGATCGCAAACTTGCCAGTCTCGCCAGGCGAGCAGACCATGAATCGCGCTGTGCGATACAGGGTCGTTCACCGGCAGATTGAATACCTTTCCATCATGTTCATAGCGGCCATCAGCAACGCGATTTGGCCAGGGAACGAGAACCTTCCCCATATGGGCCAGTGGCATTTCTTCCGGCTTATGCGCAATGACAAGATGACGCCCACAGTGCGTCAGCTCAGCTATTCCCGCGCCAACCGAAACGATTTTTGCCTGATAACGCCCTGCGATCAGGATGATAGTTCTTCCGCTACTGTGCATGGCTGGTTTCCTTGTCGATGACTTATTTCGCTTTTACATCCAGCAACCCGGCGGCGACGGCAGGTGCCAGTCCGGGTGCGAGAGGAAGACGCGGGATCACCAGGCAATGCAGAAGGTGGTAAATGTCCTGTTTGCCATCCCAGACTTTGGTGGTCACCATGTTGTTGGTATCCAGTTCCTGCCACCATGACCCGGTTTCGTAATCCATCAGGTATTTGATGCAGTAGTCCCACCAGCGTTGATACCAGGCTTCGTATTGCGGATCGCCGGTTACGCTATAGAGTGCGTATGCCGTACCCATGGCTTCGACGATTGGCCAACGAACGCGTTCACGTACGATAGGTGTGCCGTCCCAGTCCACTGAATAGACAAAGCCTTCTGCGCCGTCCGGTGCCCATGCATCACGAATTGTGGCGTGGAAAAGGCCTTTCGCATCCTCCAGCAGCCATTCGGGGGGCGTTTCAAAGCGCGCTTCCAGCGCGGCGCGAAGATGGAGCATCAGGCGGCCCCACTCAATCCAGTGGCCTGGCGTGCCGCCATAAGCACGGAAGCGATGGGCTGGATTGTCTTTGTTGTAATCCCGCAGCGGATTCCAGTTCGCATCAAAATGTTCGTTAACGCGATACTCACCACGACGGGCGACGTCATGAATAATGACCGATGTTATCCGCAGCGCACGGTCCAGCCATTTGCGGTCATGAGTCACGTCATAGACAATCAGGAATGCCTCGACGGCATGCATGTTAGCGTTACCGCCGCGGTAATCTTCCGTCTTACTAAACGCTTCATCCCAGGACTCGAGGCACATTTGTTCCTCTTCGCTCCAGAAATATTTCTCGATAACCGCAATCGCCTCATCTAATAGAGGGCGGGCCGCAGGATGTCCGGTGGTGACTGCACTTGCCGCACCTAAGAGGACAAAAAAGTGCTGATAGCCCTGTTTTGATGCATCAATAACGCCTTCGTCATTTACACAGGCGTACCAGCCGCCGTGTTGTTTATCGCGCAGTGGGCCGTTGAGGGCGTTGATGCCGTGTTCAACAAGCGCCAGGGCGCCGGGACGACCCATTGCCGCTGCAACGGCATAAACATGCAGCATGCGGGCAGTGATCCAAAGATGCGTGCCCATATCTTTTCTGACCTGACCGTTATTACCCAGCCAGCCAAAACCGGTGGGTACGGCGGCATTCTTGCCAAAATCAAAAATTCGGTCAGTTTCTTGTTCCAGCCAGCGATGGTGACTGAGTGTGTTAAACCATTTCATCGTTCTGTTCTCCTCAGCGGCGGGCCATCATTTCGTCAACGATTTCACCCAGACGCTGCAGTTTGGGTACGGAGATATCCCGCAACATCATTTCTGTGTCGGGTAGACCAATTACCGAAGACCATACGGCCCGCCCCGCCAGAAAACCCGAGGCGCCCGCTGTCATCGCAATTCTTACCGCGCGGGGGAATAATTTTTCGTCAATGCCGGACGAGAGGATGACCCAGGGCATACTGATATGCTCGTTGAGTCGTTGGGATGCGTTCAGGAGCGTTTGCTGACTTCCTTTACCAAACAGCGGCATTTCAACTTTGTAGAGGTCTGCTCCGCTGTCGCCCAGCTCTTTGGCTGCGTCAATAATGGCTTGTTCACGATCGAATGAAGCGCTGCGACGCGGCGGGCGAACCACTGGCTCAATAATGCTTACCAGTCCATTGGTATGGCAGATCTGGTTAAACTCTTTCACCATTTCAAGACGTTGCTGAGGATCTTCATCGCTGCGCCACAGCACCAGTAGTTTCAAAGCCTTGCCACCGTCACGTTTTACCGCCTGCGCGTCGACCTGTTTATCGATGATGACGCTATCGACCGGAATACCATTACCAGGAATAAATTTGTCAGCGGCGACGATCATCGCGCAGTTTTGCGCGACGGCATTTTGCTCCACCACCTGGCGGTAGCAGAATTGCTGATCAACCAAAATGGCTGAGGCGTAAGGGGAAAGAATTTTGGCAGCGTTAACTTTAAAGTCCGTGAGTACCTGATCGGCCACCGGTTGCGGCGCGCCGGCGGCAGCAAACATCAAACGCATAGCTTCGCGTTGGTCAACGGCCAGCATGGAAAAACCGCCGGAAGGTCGGGTGATATCTTTCAGGGTGTATTGCGACATTCTTCTGTCCTTATCCAGTCATGAATGGTGTTGAGTCAGCCCGGCGCTGGTACGCACCTGCTCTAAAATTGCGGTCCAGTCTTCACGGCCACGTCCGGCGGCTCGTGCCTGGTTGTACACTTCGCGCGATGCTGCGCCCAGCGGCATCGGGACATGCAACTGATTGGCAACATCCAGTGCGATCCCCAAATCTTTATGGGCAAGGTCGATCATAAAAGCCGGGGAAAGGTCGCCTTTCAGCACTTTGTTGGGCCATGAGGTGGTAAAGTGGCCTTTGCCTGCCGGAGTGCCGCTCATCACTTTCAGCGCCACGTCGAAGGAAAGTCCCAGGGCTTCACACAGCACGGCGGCCTCAGCTGAAAGCGCGTTGAGGGCAATACTCATGTAGTTGTTAATCAACTTGACGCGAATGCCCATCCCCGGGCCTCCCGCATTGATAAGCTCATTACCCATTGCCATCAGTACGGGGGTTGCTCGCTCAACCTGCTGCTGCGTACCGCCCGCCAGTAACAACAGCGTTCCGGCTACGGCGTGGTCGGACGTGCGGCCAACTGGCGCATCCATCATGGAGAAACCACGAGCGTGCATGTCGTCAATCAGCGTGTCTGTTTGCAGGGGGTGAATAGTGGACATGTCAATAACCAATGACTCAGGGGATAACCCCTCACAAACGCCCTGCTCACCAAACAACACTGAGCGCACCAGATCGCCATTCGGTAGCATGGTGATAACAAACTCGGCATCGGTGGCCGCTTGTGCTGGCGTGGTGGCAGCCCTGGCGCCCTTCTGCACCAGGTTTTGCACGGCCTGCGGATTTACATCGAATACCTTTAGCTGATGGCCGTTTTTTAGCAGGTTACTTGCCATTGGCGCGCCCATCTGCCCAAGCCCTATAAATGCAATTACCGCCATACCTCCCTCCTGAAAAGTGAGTTAGTGTCACATTTTGTCAATTATTGCGCGTTTTCGTTGTCTGTTTTTGATCGTATTTGTAATTTATGGTCAAAAAATTGACACTCGTCACTTTTTAAACATTTGGTGAAATTAAAATGACAACCTCTGAAACATGTAAGGATTCACCATGACTCGCATAGCTTGTGTCGGTATTACGGTATTGGACAGGATTTGGTATCTCGATGATTTACCAGCAGAAGGGGGCAAGTTCGTCGCTAAAGACTATACGGAGGTTGGCGGTGGGCCAGCAGCTACAGCTGCTGTTGCCGCGGCAAAGCTTGGGGCAACCGTGGATTTTATTGGTCGCGTTGGTGACGATGAAACGGGTAATCGCCTGCTCGCGGAACTTGAGTCGTATGGCGTAAATACTCGATATACCCGAGTTTATAAAGGGGCACGGTCATCTCAGTCTGCGGTACTGGTAGATGGGAGAGGGGAGCGTATTATCACAAACTACCCAAGCCCGGATTTATTGCCTGACGCCGATTGGCTCAATGAACTCGATTTCTCTCAATGGGACGTGGTACTGGCTGATGTCCGCTGGCATGAGGGGGCGAAACGAGCCTTTACACTGGCTCGTCAGCAGGGGGTGATGACAGTTCTGGATGCCGATGTCACGCCGCAGGATATTACCGATCTGGTGGCATTGAGTGACCATGCTGCGTTTTCTGCACCGGGTTTACGCCGTCTTACCGGGCTGGAAGATAACGTCGTGGCATTGAAAAAATCACAAACAATCACAAATGGACATGTTTATGTCACTCAGGGATCTGAAGGATGCTACTGGCTGGAAAGTAATAATGTGAAGCATCAGCCGGGTTTTCGTGTTGATGTAGTCGATACCACGGGGGCCGGGGATGTGTTTCATGGCGCACTGGCGGTAAGTCTGGCGCAAAAAACGACCATGGCAGAGGCGGTGAAGTTTGCAAGCGCAGTGGCCGCGCTCAAATGTACACGCCCTGGTGGGCGTGTCGGGATACCCGACTGTGATCAAACCCGCTCTTTTCTGTCACTTTTTGTATAAAATGCGGGGCACGATGGTTTTGAGAGGGATACCCATGAGCCTTACCGAACTGACCGGTAATCCGCGGCACGACCACCTGCTGGCGCTGATTGCTGAACGTGGTTATATGAACATCGATGAGCTGGCACAACTGCTGGATGTTTCCACCCAGACGGTTCGGCGTGATATTCGTAAGTTAAGCGAACAGGGGCTGATCACCCGTCACCACGGAGGGGCCGGGCGTGCCTCCAGCGTCGTCAACACCGCTTTTGAGCAGCGAGAGGTTTCCCTGCTGGATGAGAAAAAAGCGATTGCGGAAGCCATCGCTGACTATATCCCGGATGGCTCGACCGTGTTTATCACCATCGGAACGACGGTAGAACACGTGGCACGTGCGTTGCTTAATCATAACCACCTGCGCATTATCACCAACAGTCTACGGGTGGCACATATTCTGTATAAAAATCCGCAGTTTGAGGTAATGGTGCCTGGTGGAACGCTGCGTTCGCATAATGGCGGTATTATTGGCCCGTCCGTGGCAAGTTTTGTGCAGGGATTTCGTGCTGATTACCTGGTCACCAGCATCGGTGCCGTAGAAAGCGATGGTGCACTGCTGGAGTTTGACGTCAATGAAGCCAACGTGGCAAAAACGATGATGATGCATTCGCGGCAGATTTTACTGGCCGTTGATCACACCAAATTTAACGCCTCTGCTGCCGTGGAGATTGGCAATATCAAACAGATTACGGCGCTCTTTACCGATAATCTGCCTCCGGCGCCGGTTCATCAGTTACTGAAAAACCATCAAATTGAAATTAACCAGATTGCCGTAGACCAGACCGATGTAGAAAACAGTTTTTGATGAACTGAAAATCATTTCCTTACCCGTCACAATCCTGTCGCCCGCCAGAGCGGGCGAACTATTCAACTTCTGACTTTCCCGCTACAGTTAACTTTCCACGGAAAATTAGGAGAGAGAGATGCTCTATATCTTTGATTTGGGTAACGTGATCGTTGATATCGACTTCAATCGGGTGCTGGGTGTATGGAGTGACTTCAGCCGTGTGCCGCTAGCAACGCTCAAACAAAGCTTCACGATGGGCGAGACTTTCCAGCTTCACGAGCGGGGTGAAATCAGTGATGAAGATTTCGCCAAAGCGCTGTGTGAAGAGATGTCCATGTCGTTAAGTTTTGAGCAATTTGCGACGGGCTGGCAGGCGGTTTTTGTCTCCCTGCGTAAGGAGGTTGTCAGCATCATGAAACAACTGCGTGAGCAAGGGCACCGCGTAGTGGTGCTCTCTAATACCAACAGTCTCCATACCACGTACTGGCCGGATCAATACCCGGAAATTTTGGCCGCCGCCGACCATATTTATCTTTCGCAAGATATGGGAATGCGTAAGCCGGAAACGCGCATCTATCAACGTGTACTCGAACTGGAAGGCTATAGCGCTGATAACACTGTCTTTTTCGATGATAATGCGAATAATATAGAAGGGGCCAACCAGTTGGGGATTACCAGTATTCTGGTGACGGGTAAGAACACCCTCCCTGACTATTTTGCGAAGCAGTTATGCTGAAATTTATTCGCCATAAAACGAAACACCATACGCGACCCATTTGGTCGTGGCTGAAATTACTCTGGTTGCGTATCGATGAAGACCATATGACAACACTGGCGGGAAATCTCGCCTATGTTTCCTTGCTTTCATTGGTGCCGCTAATTGCCGTTATTTTTGCGTTATTTGCCGCGTTTCCGATGTTTTCTGAGGTTAGCATCCAACTGCGTCATTTTGTTTTTGCGAATTTTATTCCTACCACCGGCGATGTGATTCAACGCTATATCGAACAGTTCGTTGCCAATTCAAGCAAAATGACCGCCGTTGGCGCATGCGGGCTGGTGGTGACATCATTATTGTTGATGTACTCCATCGACAGCGCACTGAATTCCATCTGGCGCAGTACGCGCGTGCGTCCGCGAATATACTCCTTTGCTGTCTACTGGATGATCCTGACGCTGGGGCCGCTACTTGCCGGGGCGAGCCTGGCGATAAGCTCCTATTTGCTCTCTCTGCGCTGGGCCAGTGGACTCAACGGCGCGATAGATAATATGCTGCGCGTTTTCCCGCTCATTTTGTCATGGATCTCTTTTTGGTTGTTGTACAGCATTGTGCCAACCACCCGCGTGCCCAATCGTGATGCAGTGATTGGTGCTTTTGTCGCCGCTGTGTTATTTGAAGCGGGGAAAAAAGGGTTTGCGCTTTATATCACCACATTTCCTTCTTATCAGCTTATTTATGGCGTGCTGGCGGTGGTCCCGATTTTGTTTCTGTGGGTCTACTGGACATGGTGTATCGTCTTGCTTGGCGCTGAAATAACTGTCACTCTCGGTGAATATCGACGATTAAAAAAAGCCGCAGAACAAGAAGAAGACCAACCATGATTGCATTGATACAACGTGTATCCCAGGCCAGCGTTACCGTGGCGGGTGAAGTGACGGGTGAAATCGGCCCGGGACTTTTGGTGTTGTTAGGTGTCGAAAGGGAAGATGACGAGCAAAAAGCGAACCGCCTGTGCGAGCGTGTGCTGGGGTATCGCATTTTCAGTGACGCTGACGGCAAGATGAACCTTAATGTTCAGCAGTCCGGCGGCAGCGTACTGGTGGTGTCACAATTTACGCTGGCGGCGGATACCGAACGCGGCATGCGTCCTGGTTTCTCCAGAGGAGCCGCGCCGGAAAAGGCGCAGGCGCTATATGACTATTTCGTCAATCGCTGCCGTAGCCAGCAGATAGAAACACAGACCGGACGATTCGCCGCAGATATGCAGGTATCGCTGGTTAATGACGGCCCCGTAACGTTCTGGTTGCAAGTATGAGCCAGCTTGCGGAGTTGCCACGGGTAACAAGAGAGAATACAGCTATGTATCACCTTCGCGTACCGCAAACAGAAGAAGAGCTAGAGCTTTACTACCAGTTCCGTTGGGAGATGCTGCGCAAGCCACTGCATCAGCCGAAAGGTTCCGAACGTGATGCCTGGGATGCCATGGCCCATCATCAAATGGTTGTGGATGAAGAAGGCGAAATCGTTGCCGTTGGTCGGTTATATATCAATGCCGACAATGAGGCTTCGATCCGTTTTATGGCCGTACATCCCTCGGTGCAGGATAAAGGGCTCGGCACGCTGATGGCGATGACGCTGGAATCTGTCGCGCGCCAGGAAGGTGTGAAACGGGTAACCTGTAGCGCGCGTGAAGATGCGGTGGAGTTCTTCGCAAAACTGGGGTTTATCAATGAGGGTGAAATTACCGCCCCGCAAACCACGCCGGTACGCCATTTTCTGATGATCAAACCCGTGGCGACGCTGGATGATATTCTGCATCGCGGCGACTGGTGCGGGCAGTTGCAGCAAGCCTGGTATCAGCACATTCCGCTCAGTGAAAAGATGGGCGTGCGTATTCAGCAGTATACCGGGCAGAAATTTATCACCACTATGCCGGAGACGGGCAACCAGAACCCACACCATACGTTGTTTGCCGGAAGCCTGTTCTCGCTGGCGACACTAACGGGCTGGGGGCTTATCTGGTTGATGCTGCGCGAGCGGCATCTGGGCGGGACGATTATCCTTGCCGATGCGCATATCCGCTACAGCACGCCAATCACGGGTAAACCCAGCGCGATTGCCGATCTTGGCTCCCTGAGTGGTGATCTCGACAGACTGGCTCGTGGGCGTAAAGCGCGGGTTCAGTTGCAGGTAGAACTGTTTGGTGACGATAAGCAGGGTGCCTTATTTGAGGCGGTTTATATCGTGCTACCAGCTAAACCGTATGGCGCTTTTGAAGAAGGCGGCAATGAAGAAGAGTGATTAGCGAGTCCGGCGCCAGGCCGGACCCGACTTTGTTAAAGTAAAACTATTCGGCAAAGTAAAACCACGCGGTTTTTATCAAGCCATCCTGAACCTCATACACTGCCATATTCTCGATAACCTGCTCGCCGATGCCGTAGATTTTTTCGTGATCGAACACCTTATTCCCCATCACGATGCTGCTGAGTAACTCAGCCCTCAGCGCCGGGTTGTTAAAACGATGCTGACTGTAAAACGCGCGCAACGCTTCCCGACCCTGTGTAGAAGGGGATGTGGCCGGCATACGCCATGCGGTAAAATCTTCGCTAAAACAGGCGGCGAACATATCAATGTCATGGGCGTTATAGGCGGCAAATTGTCTTTCGACGGGCGCAACGATGGGCATACATAGTATTTCCTTGCTGAGTCGATGTGTGTTTCTTCCTTTCGGTTATCTCTTGCAGCGTTAATAAACTTCGCCGCTATGCAAACCTTATTTAAATTCTCCATGTGGTAACAATTCCAGTCGCCATGCCACATCTCTTATCGCCCCGCGTGCTGTTTTGCTAATGCCGCCAAGCTGAAAGAAGCCGTGAATTACCCCCAGGTGGTGCTGGCAGGAACATTCCACCCCTTGCCCGGTCATCCGTTGAAACAACGCTTCGCCTTCATCGCAGAGCGGGTCATATTCGGCGGTAAAAATATGCACAGGCGGAAGGCCGTTGAAATCATCGCGCCAGAGTGGACTGGCTTCCGGGTGCATTGGATCCGTCTCACCGAGATACAATTCGTAGCCGCTGAGCAACGCATCACGGGTAATCACATAGTCATCGCCGTTGCTGGTGTAGCTTTCAAAACAGGCGGTCGCATCGAGCATCGGATAAATCAGGATCAGTTGAGCGGGTTGCCATACCTGTGCCGCCTTCAGGCGAAGCGCCGTAACCAGCGCCAGGTGTCCACCTGCGCTGTCTCCGGCAAGGGTGATTTTTTGCCGATCGACGCCCAGCTCAGCAGCATTTTGCCAGATAATCTCCGCCCCTTTCTGCGCGTCATCATGCGCGGCAGGAAACGTATGTTCCGGGGCCAGACGATACTGCACCGCAATCACCTGACAGCCGCTATAAAAGGCGAGCTGGCGCAATTGTTTGTCATGGGTGGCAAACTCACCGCTGATAAAACAGCCGCCGTGGTAATAGATCAGCGTGGGCAATGGGCCTGTTACGGTCAGAGGGGAGATAACGCGAAATGTCATACCGTCGAGATGCACATCTTTCACGTTTACCCGGGTTTCCGTTTCACCTGCCAGCACGGTACTGGCGAGGTATCCTGCTCTGCGTTCATCGATACTTTTTTCCCGCGAGGATGGCCGCCCTGCGGCGATAAACTCCCTGACCAGCTCTGCAATTCCTGTTTCCAGCGCCATTATCACATCTCTCATCTGTATGTATATCCAGTGTTATAACCTGGATTTACGTCGATGGGAACGGCAATTTTCTGGAGGCGGGTGAATCCGCAAAGCGTCCCGCAAAAATGAAATACAGGCAGAAAGAGGACTGTTGAACGATCTGTTCAGGTTGCAGAATGAAGTGTTAATTTGCGCCAGGAATAAGGTAAGACGCTGCCAGACACCATAATCCTGGCGACAGCGCAGATGGATCGTCGTAAACAGGGGACACGAAATATTCGTTATTTTGCTGTTCGCGCCATGGCAACTGTAGCCGGGTGCATTCACAACCCGGCACAGATAATGACGTTACTCCCCCTCGCCCGGGAAGAGGAAGGGATTAATGGAACTGCGGGCGAACCCTTCCTGTTCCATGCGAGCATCAAGCACCAGTGAGGCTAAATCATCGGCAACAGGTTCCACGTTCGGGTCTTTTTCCTGATACAGAATCTTCAGGTAGGTGCCGCAATCGCCACAGCTTTCGGCTTTGATTGCTGCCTTCTCGTTGTCCAGCGACCAGTAGTGTAAGTCGCGAGTCTGCTCGCAGTTGCTACATTTGACGCGCACCACGTGCCATTCGGTTTCACACAGATTACAGTGCAGGTAGCGCAACCCCTGGGTTGTGCCGATATGCACAACGCTTGAAACAGGTATCGATCCGCATACCGGGCAGAACTGACGCTGCTCACCATATTCCGCGCGGGCTTTGCCGGGAATGAGGTTGGCCATTTGCGACCAGTAGAGTGAAAGCGCAGCCCAAATAAACGGCGCTTTATCGCTGCTGACCGAACTAAAGTCAGAGGCAAACAGCGCACTGGCCATCTGCTCCAGCTCCTGTTCGGAGGATTTTTCCAGGTTTTCAATTACTGCCAGCGCAGGTCCACTCATCTCCGGTTTGAGTTCGGCAATGAGGGAATGCAGCAGTCGGTGCCAGTGCTTATCGCGCGGCAGGACATGAATATCCAGCGGCGGCTTACCCTCAGCGGCGGCCTGTTTGATCCGTGCTGTCAGATCGATCTCCAGCGGATGATCGTACAGCACCACTTCCTGGGCATGGGCTATCAACGCGGCAAAACGCAGGTAATCCCCCAGCGGATTGTGCTCTGCTAACTCGCGCAGGCGTTCTGCCCGGCGGTTGTAGAGATTTTTCAGCCTGGGGAATAATAACGGCGGAATCACTTCCGCCGTGCGTTTTTCGCTCGAACCCAGCTCGTCTTGCGGGATTATGCGAATACTCATTCCGTCGTTTTTTCCTCTTTCTGGCGGACTTCACGGTACCAGCGCGGGTGATGTTTCTTCGCCCACGTTTTGGTTACCCAGCCTTCCACCATGGCGGTTATCGTGCCCTTCACCCATAGTGCGGCGTAGATATGCACCATAATAACCACAATTAACGCTACTGCGGCAAACGAATGAACCATAATCGCAATTCGAATGACCGGGATAGAGAAAACGGGTGCGAAGTATGGACGCCACATGATGATGCCGCTCACCAGCAACAACACCAGGAAGAGAATAGCCGCCCAGAACACACATTTCTGGCCGAAGTTATAGCGCCCGGTATCACCCACTTCCTCGTTGACGACGATCTTACGGATATTCTTCGCCCAAAAGATATCATCCCGATTGATTAGGTTGTGATGCCAGTAGCGGAAGAACATGATGATGAACGACGCGAACATCACCACCCCAACAAACGGGTGCAGAATACGTGCTAACTGCGGCGTACCCAGAATGTGCATCAACCAGTTAAAGGACGGGAAAAAGAATCCCAGTCCACTCACCGCCGCCAGCACGAAGCAGAAGGCGGTGACCCAATGGTTGATGCGTTCCGGCGCCGTGTAGCGCACGATGGTGTCACGTCTTTTCATTTGCGCACCTCGTCTTTTTCTTCATGCAGATTGTCGTCTTCTTCCTCTGCGCGGTTTGGACCGACACCGACGTAGTGGAAGATACTGGCTGCAAATGTCGCTGCAAAGCCCACAGCGGCCAGCGGCTTCCAGATGCCTTTCCAGAACTTAACGGTTGCACTGATTTCCGGGTTTTCCGGCAGGCCGTGATACAGATTCGGCTTGTCAGCGTGGTGCAGCACGTACATGACGTGTGTACCGCCGACGCCAGCCGGATCGTACAGACCCGCATTGTCATAACCGCGAGTTTTCAGCTCTGCCACGCGTTCGCCTGCCAGCGTTTTCATATCCTCTTTGCTACCAAAGTGGATAGCGCCGGTAGGACACGTTTTCACGCAGGCAGGTTCCTGTCCGACGGTAACGCGGTCTACGCACAGCGTACATTTGTAGACGCGATTATCTTCCGGATTCAGGCGTGGCACGTTGAACGGACAGCCTGCAATGCAGTAGCCGCAGCCAATACACTGTTCAGACTGGAAGTCGACAATCCCGTTGGCATACTGAATGATAGCCCCTTCTGACGGGCATGCCTTCAGACAACCCGGATCGGCGCAGTGCATACATCCATCTTTGCGGATAAGCCATTCCAGTTTATCGTTCTGCTCCACTTCGGAAAAACGCATGACTGTCCATGACTTAGCGGTCAGGTCTGCCGGGTTATCGTAAACCCCGACGTTATGCCCCACTTCATCACGAATATCGTTCCACTCCGAGCAGGCTACCTGACAGGCTTTACAACCAATACAGGTGGTGACGTCAATAAGCTTCGCCACCTCCTGCTGGTGATCCCGCGCCTGTGGCGCGGGGGTAAAACCGTTAGTTGCGGAACGACGGATAATATCTTGAGATTGGTAAGCCATAATTCGTCTCCGCTATACCTTTTCCACATTCACCAGGAAGGCCTTAAACTCCGGCGTCTGGGTGTTTGCGTCACCGACAAACGGGGTAAGGGTGTTAGCGATAAAGCCTTTCTTCGCCACGCCTTCATAGCCCCAGTGAATGGGAATACCGATGGTATCCACCTCTTTGCCGTGCACGTTCAGCGTGCGAATACGCTTGGTCACCACAGCCTTGGCTTTGATGTAGCCGCGGTTGGAAGAGACTTTCACGGTATCGCCCTGGACGATCCCCAGCTTGCCCGCCAGTTTTTCACCGATTTCCACAAACTGTTCAGGCTGTGCGATCGCGTTCAGCAACGCATGCTTGGTCCAGTAGTGGAAGTGTTCGGTCAGACGGTAAGTGGTGCCGACATAAGGGAACTTATCCGCTTTACCCATCGCGGCCATGTCGTCTTTAAAGACGCGCGCGGCCGGGTTAGAGACTACCTTCGGATGCAGTGGGTTAGTGCCCAGCGGTGTCTCAAAGGGCTCGTAATGCTCCGGGAACGGCCCTTCTGCCATCTTATCGATAGCGAACAGGCGACCCATCCCTTCCGGCTGCATGATAAACGGCCCCACATCGCTGCCCGGCGCGGCAGCACTGTAATCCGGGATATCCGCACCGCTCCATTTTGCGCCGTCCCATTTCAGGAGCTGGCGTTTTGGATCCCAAGGTTTACCCTGCGGGTCAGCGGAGGCGCGGTTATACAGGATGCGGCGGTTAAGCGGCCATGCCCATGCCCAGCCGAGCGTATTGCCAAGGCCTGACGGGTCGGCATTATCGCGTTTGGCCATCTGGTTGCCGTCCTGTGTCCAGCTACCGGCGAAAATCCAGCAGCCGCTGGAGGTGGTGCCGTCGTCACGCAACTGGGCGAACGAACTGAGTTGCTGGCCTTTTTTCACCAGGACCGTATTGGTAACCGGATCGATAATATCCGCCAGCGCTTTCCCGTTACTCTCCATCGCCACCTCTTCCGAAGCCGGTTCGTGTGGTGTGGAGTAGTTCCAGGTCATGCTCAGCACCTGTTCCGGGTTGGCGCCGCCCTCTTCGGCGTACATTTTGCGCAGGCGCAGGAAGATGCCCGCCAGAATCTCACCGTCGGTAACCGCGTCTCCTGGTGCATCCTGACCTTTCCAGTGCCATTGCAGCCAGCGACCGGAGTTCACGATGGAGCCGTTCTCTTCGGCAAAGCAGGTACAGGGCAGACGGAACACTTCGGTCTGGATTTTCGATGAGTCAACGTCGTTCGACTCACCGTGGTTCTGCCAGAACGTAGAGGTTTCCGTGTTCAGCGGGTCGATAGTGACCAGGAATTTCAGTTTCGACAGCGCCGCCACGACTTTGTTTTTGTTCGGGAACGATGCGACCGGGTTGAAGCCCTGGCAGATATAGCCGTTCACCTGACCTTTAAACATCATGTCGAAATACTGCAGGACGTCGTAACCCTTATCCCATTTCGGCAGCCAGTCGAAGCCCCAGTTATTTTCTTTCGTCGCTTTTTCGCCATAGAAGGCTTTCATCATCGAGACGAAGAATTTCGGGTAGTTGCTCCAGTAGTTCACCTGACCCTGCACCAACGGTTTTGGTGTGTTGGCGGTCAGATAGGTCTGGAGATCCGTCTGTTTTTCGCTTGGCAGCGTCATATAACCGGGCAGGCTTTGCGACAGCAGGCCTAAGTCAGTCAGCCCCTGAATATTGGAGTGTCCGCGCAGGGCGTTAACGCCGCCGCCCGCCATCCCCATATTACCGAGCAGCAGCTGAATCATCGCCATGGTACGGATGTTCTGCGCACCAACAGAGTGCTGCGTCCAGCCCAGCGCGTACAGGAATGACGCGGTTTTGTCATGGGCACTGGTTTCCGCGATGTATTCGCAGACTTTCAGGAAATCCGCTTTTGGCGTGCCGCAGATGTTTTCCACCACCTCTGGCGTATAGCGAGAAACGTGTTGTTTCAGCAAATTCCATACGCAGCGTGGATGGGTAAGGGTAGTGTCGCGTTTGGCGAAGCCCTGTTCATCCAGCTCATAGTTCCAGCTTGAACGGTCATATTTGCGTTTTTCCGCGTCATAGCCTGTAAACAGACCCTCTTCGAAGCCGAAATCCTCACGCACGATCAGGCTGGCGTTGGTGTAGGCTTCTGTGTATTCGCGGTTGTATTTTTCATTTGTCAGCAGGTACAGCAGAACCCCGGAAAGGAAAGCGATATCCGTCCCGGAACGAATGGGCGTGTAAAAGTCCGCGACCGAAGCTGTTCGCGTAAATCGAGGATCGATAACGATTAATTTGGCGCCATTATGGATTTTTGCTTCCATCGCCCAGCGGAATCCCACCGGATGCGCTTCAGCAGCGTTCCCTCCCATCACGATGATGAGATTGGCGTTTTTCATATCTACCCAGTGGTTGGTCATCGCACCGCGACCAAATGTTGGAGCAAGACTTGCTACCGTTGGTCCGTGTCAGACACGCGCCTGGTTATCTACGGCGAGCATGCCGAGAGCGCGGGTAAATTTCTGGGTTAAATAACCGGTTTCGTTACTGGATGCGGAAGCGCACAGCATACCGGTGGAAAGCCAACGGTTAACGGTAGTGCCTTCAGCGTTCTGCGCGATGTAGTTGGCGTCGCGGTCTTGTTTGATCAGTTTTGCAATGCGATCAAACGCGTCTTCCCAGGTGATTTGTTGCCATTTGTCGGAGCCTGGCGCACGGTATTCTGGATATTTCAGGCGGCTTTCTGAATGAATAAAATCCACCAGACCTGCACCTTTCGGGCAGAGCGCGCCACGGTTGACCGGATGATCCGGGTCGCCTTCGATATGGAAAATAGATGCTTTGGCGTTTTTCGCACCGTCGCCGAGGCTATACATTAAAAGCCCACAGCCGACAGAGCAGTATGTGCAGGTGTTTCGCGTTTCACGGGTACGCAATAATTTGTATTGCCGCGTCTCCGCCAGTGCTACGCTTGGGGCAAAGCCCAGCGCCGCTGCCGTTGTACCTGCCATACCGCCAGCGCAGATCTTAAAGAACTGCCTTCTGCTGACCTGCATGGTTTGCTCCTTGTTTCGACATTGTCACGAGGTTTTTTTACTTTGCGGTCGTCGCCGCAAAGGTACAAAATTGCTGTAAGTCCCCTGGCTCAAAAGGGGTATGACTCAGAATACCACATTGCGGTTACGCCTGTTTTAATTCGGTTAATACAACGTGAACAAAATCCATACTGAACAATGCCAGGTTGCTACTCAGATCACAGGTTCCCGCCAGGTTGCGCTCTGGAAGCGTGATGATCTGCAACATTCTCATCCGGATGTGCTGGCGGAGGAAGTGCCCGTTGCGCTGGTTTATAACGGGATTTCTCATGTGGTGATGATGGCCTCACCCAAAGACCTTGAGTGGTTTGCCGTTGGTTTTTCTCTCTCCGAAGGGATTATCGAAAACCGACAGGAAATTTTTGGTATGGAGGTTGTGCCGTCCTGCAATGGTCTGGAAGTGCAGATTGAGCTTTCCAGTCGTCGCTTTATGGGGCTGAAAGAGCGGCGACGCGCGCTGGCCGGGCGTACAGGCTGTGGCGTGTGTGGCGTTGAGCAACTGAACGATATCGGCAAACCCGTCGCGCCGCTGCCGTTTACACAGACGTTTGATCTGGCAAATCTGGACCAGGCGCTGAGGCATCTCACCGATTTCCAGCCGATTGGCAAACTTACGGGATGCACCCATGCGGCCGCCTGGATGTTGCCTTCCGGGCAGCTTGTGGGTGGGCATGAGGATGTCGGACGTCACGTGGCGCTGGATAAATTGCTGGGCCATCGCGCCCATGACGGGGCGTCCTGGCTGACGGGAGCGGCGTTGGTTTCCAGCCGTGCGAGTTACGAAATGGTGCAGAAATCGGCCATGTGCGGCGTGGAAATCCTTTTCGCCGTCTCCGCTGCGACCACGCTGGCCGTTGAGGTTGCTGAACGCTGTAACCTGACGCTGGTGGGGTTTTGTAAGCCGGGCAGGGCAACCATTTATACCCATCCGCAGCGTTTGACTTCCGGTTAATCTATAAGTCAATTTTTTTGAATATTGAGAGCAAATTCTTCCGCTTTTTGTTGATGAGGTTCAGGTCTAGTATTTACTTCATCGAGGAACAACGCCTCATCTCAACAAACATACAGAAGGGTTTACATCATGAAAAGCATCAAAACTTTTGTCGCAGTTATCGCTCTGGCTTCTTCTTTCGGTTCATTCGCTGCACAGACAGTGACCGCCACCTCTTCCACAATGGACGGTGCAGAAGCGAAAATCGCCGCGCAGGCTCAGCAGGCTGGTGCCTCTTCTTATCACATCACCGAAGCTTTCACCGGTGACCGCGTGCATATGACCGCTGAACTGACCAAATAAGCGTAACACTGTCGAAAGAGCGCCTGCGGGCGCTTTTTTCGTTTCTGGTACTACCCTGCCACTACCGCGCCTCGCTTTAGCCGCCAGTACGAAACCAGTGTACTGAGCATAAATGTGCCTTCCATGACTATCGCCATGGGTGAACCCGCCAGAACATTATTAATAAGCCAGCAAAGGCTGCCGCTCAGGGTGACCAGCCGTAACCCAACAGAGGTTGACTGAAAGGCGGCAACCGTCATGAGTAAACTGCCTGCCAGCGGGAAGATATCCGTGGGATGCTGCCAGGTCAGCAGGCTGCATAACACCGACGCGCAAAGAAAGCCCCCTTTCACACGCTGGCTTGTGGTGACGACTGCCAGCAGATATCGGCTGGCTGCCAGCGCCATCAATCCACAGGCACTGATTTCGCCGAGCAGCCAGAAATGGAACGCCAGCAGGCTCGTAGAGCAGGCGAGCGTCAACAAAGAATATTGTCGACGTATAAACTGAAAGGCCAGTAAATCCAGGCCAAACGACAGACCCGAGAGGATCTGCGACAGGAAAAAGGGGGTCATATCATCGCCCGGAGAGAGAAAGAGGGGAGCAGAATAAGACGGGCCGGCGTATTGGTCGTTAACCTTTGTTAAGACGCCCGCGAATTCGCGACAAACTTACCGGAGAGATGCCAATATAGCTGGCGAGATCTTTTTGCGTAAGCTGCTGTTCCCAGTCCGGAAAGTTGGCCTGCACATATTGCCAGCGCTGTTCGGGAGTATTAAGCAAAAACATCTGCTCTTTTTTTTCCTTGTAAACCACCTGTTGGCTGAGCAGTGCCACCCGCGCGGCAATATGTTCGGGTTTATCGAGTAGACGCAGCGGGATTTCACAAAGCCTGCCAGGGGTCAGCATTTGCAGGCTGTAATCCGCCATTGAGCCGGTAAGCCAGCTCAGGTAGAGAAAACAGCACTCACCGGCAAAGTAGAACTCTTTCACTTTTTCGTGGCCCTGTGCAGAGTGGTAGACCGCACGGGCCGTCCCCTCCTGCAACCAAAACACGCTGCGCTGTGGCTCCCCTTGCCGTTGCAGAATATCCATCGCCGACACGTTGCGTGTGTGTCCAAATTGCTGCAAGGCGGTGAGCCACTCTGGGGTCATCTTTTGTTCTCTTTTTTTTGATTCAAATAATTTGAATTATAAATGCAAATCATTCCGCTGTCTGTTGAGAGGGTTAAGGGCTAATATTTATTTCATCGAGGCACAACACCTCATCTCAACAAACATACAGAAGGGTTTACATCATGAAAAGCATCAAAACTTTTGTCGCAGTTATCGCTCTGGCTTCTTCTTTCGGTTCATTCGCTGCACAGACAGTGACCGCCACCTCTTCCACAATGGACGGTGCAGAAGCGAAAATCGCCGCGCAGGCTCAGCAGGCTGGTGCCTCTTCTTATCACATCACCGAAGCTTTCACCGGTGACCGTGTGCATATGACCGCTGAACTGAACAAATAAGTTTTTCTGCATTGCCGCTGTCCCTGGCTCTTCGGAGCGGGGACAGGTTCTTTTCTTCCCCCCGGATTTTCTCTGCCCATCTTTTGAATATTTCCCCGTATGCCTCTTTTACGCTAAAAAATGGGATTACAGGCGCAACATGGTCCGCTTTCTGAGTGCCTTAACGGCAATTTAATTCCTTCGAAATAGTGTAAATCTGCTGGTCTAATAACCCAATGGCTGGCGGATGATGACTCACTGCAATTTTTAAATAGGCTGAGCGAAGTGAATGTGAATTGCTCTGGCGTCGGTATGACGATTGATAACGATATGTATGGCAGTGTTTATTCCATTGGTTTTTCTACCGCCTGCGAAACCATTATCAAGGAAGTTTCCCGGCTCAGAAATAGTAACCGTAAGCTGGGTTGCGTAGCAGCTTATGAGGTCATCTGGTCGATTCTTCGCAATGCGCCAGCAACCTCGACGCCAGTTATGCCATCCCTGCCAGGCGTAACAACGCGGTGACCACGGCGGCGGAGAGGATCACCACGATAAGCGGCATCTTGCGCCAGGCGAGAAACAGCGCAAACATCACCCCCAGCACACGCGCCATACCGGCGAAATGTTCACCTTCATACAGCGTTGCCGCCAGCGCCACGGCGAAGAGTAACGTGGTTGCCGCATCAGACAAGAGTGCTTGTGAGCGTTCTGATAGTGCCAGTTTGTTGCCAAGCCTGGCGCCGCCAAAGCGCATCAGGTAGGTACCCACCGACAGCAGCGCAATACCGGCAATGATAAGCGTAATGTTCGTCATTATTTCTTCCTCGTCAGCAGTCCAAGTAATGAGAGCAACACCGGCAGGCCCACGGGCGTAAAGGGCACGGCGGCAAGGGAGAGGAGGGCACCGCTGGAGGCACGAATTAGCGTGGTTCTCTTTTTCAGTGCGGGCAGTACCAGCGCCAGTAGAATGGCCGGGAAGACGGCATCCAGACCGATAGTTTCCGGGGCGGGCAGCAGTTTTCCAACGCCTGCGCCAATAAGAACGCCAAGCGGCCAGAGCAGAGCGACGCCTGTCCCGCACAGCCAATAGGCGGCTTTGCGCTGTTCCGGCGTTGATTGTGCCAGGCCAAAGACAACGCTTTCATCATTCATAATGTGACAACCCAGGAAGGCCTTCGCCCGCTTGCCCACCAGGTCGCGCACCGTCACGCCAAACGGCAAGTGGCGAGCGTTTACCAGCAACCCGGCAACCGCAGCCGCCAGCGGATTGCCGCCACTGGCGACAATCCCGATGAACATGAACTCGGAGGCCCCAGCCAAAACCAGCGTGGAAAGGGCAAGGGGGACCCACAGCGGAAAACCGTAGGCCATCGCCAGTGAACCGTAGGAGACACCCACCATACCAACCGCTACACAGACCAGCAGTATGGCTTTGATCGTATCCCCTGTAAGCGTTGAGAAGTAGTGTTTAATCATACAATTTTTAGCTATATCGAACGAATATCCATTATAATGAACACATCTGATTCGTTTTTCAAGAAGAACGTTTCGTTCATTATATAGAACAGTGGAGCCGTGTTATGACACAGCCTATTAGCGTGATCGCCAAAAGTCTGGTGCGAGAACGCCTGCGAACCGGGCTTTCACTGGCGGAAATCGCCCGCCGTGCCGGTATTGCCAAATCTACGCTCTCTCAGCTTGAGGCCGGAAACGGCAACCCCAGCATCGAGACACTGTGGTCTCTGTGCGTGGCGCTGGATATCCCCTTTGCCCGTCTGCTGGAGCCGCAGGCCATCAAAACGCAGGTCATTCGCCGTGGAGAAGGGACGAAGGTGGTTGCCGAGCAGGCTCATTACCAGGCAACGCTGCTCGCTACCTGCCCGCCGGGCGCGCGGCGTGACATCTATTTCCTGGATACCCAGCCCGGCGCTGACCGTATTTCTCAGCCACATCCACCTGGTTCGGTTGAGCATATTATCGTGACCCGTGGCCGGGCGATGGTCGGGCTGACGGAAGCCCCGGAAGAATTAAATGAAGGCGACTATATCTGTTACCCGGCGGATCAGCCGCATATTTTCAAAGCGCTGGAACCGGATACCCAGGCCATCCTGGTGTCGGAACAGAATTAAGCAACACCTGCGTGTTTTGCTGACACGCAGGTCATTTATCGCCAGCTTCTCTCTCTTTTACTCTTATTAATAGTATTAATTACGCCTGGAAATACCGCTTTCCGCTTTTTATCCTGCCATTTTTGTTTGGTTCCGTTTTGCCTGGAAACATGAGATTGATATCACTCTTCAAACGTTATGCGGTTCGTATACTTTCATTGTGATTTCGGGGTTTATTATGTTTCTTGAAGAGCGAAGACATCGTATCTGGCAATATTTAAATGAAAATGAACGTGGAAGCGTTAATTATTTTTCCACGCTTTATGGTGTGTCTAAAGAAACGATACGCAGTGATTTAAATATTTTAGCGGAAATGGGACTGGTGCAGCGATGCCACGGTGGGGCGATTATTTTGCGGCGAAGTTTGCAGGCAGAATTGATCTCCGAAACAGGGCCGGGATTTGAAGTGCTACTCCAGCCAGTAAACCACCGTAAACCACAGAGCGATCATCAACAAAAAGGAAAAACCATGCAGGGTAAGGTCTGTGTTTTCGGTTCATTTAATGTCGATATTGTTGCGCGAGTGGAGCGCTTCCCACGCGGTGGCGAATCATTGCTTGCCCTGGCCAGCAGCCTGGGGCCGGGAGGCAAAGGCGCCAATCAGGCCACGGCGGCAAGTAAGGCCGGGGCAAAAGTACATTTTGCGGCGAAAGTAGGTAAAGACCAGTTTAGCCAGCTCGCTGCCGATCATTTGAATGCATCCGAAATTCACTCCTATACCTTGTATCAATCTGATAGTGAACCTACCGGTAATGCAATTATTTATGTCTCCCAGGAAAATGGCGAGAATATGATTGCTATTTATTCGGGAGCCAATAAAACCATTACACATAGTGAAGTTCAGGCTATTTCTTCTGAATTATCTTCCTCGTCTGTACTGTTGGTGCAACTGGAAAATAACCTTGATGCCACTGTGGCATTAATTAAAATTGCCCATGAGCTTGGTAAGACAGTGATCCTGAATCCAGCCCCTTGCTCTGATGAAATAATCTCATGCTTGCCGTTTGTTGATGTCATTACTCCTAATGAAACCGAAGCGTCGTTATTATCCGGAGTTGAGGTTCGCGACATCGATACGGCAAAAGAAGCGGCATTAATTATTGCCGGGATGGGAGTGAAAAAAGTCCTCATTACGATGGGATCACGCGGCGCGTTATTACTGGATAACCAACAATTTAGCCATATCCGCGCCTTTCCCGCCGTTACCGTTGATACCACCGGTGCCGGTGATGCATTTAATGGCGCACTGGCAGCGTCCCTTGCCGCCGGAAATAGTCTGGTTCAGGCCGCAACCTGGGCATCTGCATTTGCCTCTCTCGCCGTAGAGCTGGAGGGTGCATCCAATATGCCTGACTTCGAACAGGCAACAGCACGACTCCGTACTCACAACTAATTCAGGACAAAAAAAATGAAAACCATTAACGGTATTGTTCCCGTCATGTTGACCCCTTTCACCGCCGATGAGCAGATTGACTATCCGGCGCTGGCGAAACTGATCGACTGGTATCTGGAGAAAGGCGTCGATGCGCTGTTTGCCGTTTGCCAGTCCAGCGAAATGCAATTCCTTTCGTTGCAAGAGCGCGTAGAGCTCGCCCGCTTTGTGGTGCAGCATGTCGATGGCCGTATTCCGGTGATCGCCTCCGGCCATATCAGCGATGATATCGCCGCGCAAAAAGAAGAGTTGCTGGCGATGGCGCAGACCAACATTGATGCGCTGGTACTGGTGACTAACCATCTTGATCCGCGCAATGAGGGGAGCGAAACCTTTTTTGCCACCCTGAATGCGCTGCTCGACACGCTGCCGAAAGAGCTGCCTCTGGGGTTGTATGAATGCCCGGCGCCGTATCGCCGTCTGTTGACGGATGATGAATTTAGCTGGTGCGCCAACAGCGGTCGTTTTGTGGTGTTGAAAGATGTGAGCTGCGATCTGCCGACCGTAGAACGCCGTGTCAAACTGGCGCAGGGCACCCCGCTGAATGTTATCAATGCCAACGCCGCCATCGCCTGGCCTGCCATTCTGGCGGGTTCGCAGGGGTTCAGTGGTGTGTTCACTAACTTCCATCCTGAACTGTATAGCTGGCTGTGGCATAACGGCAAAACGCAGCGCGCGCTTGCCGACGAACTGGCGATTTTCCTCTCTCTGGGCGCAGTGACTGAGACCCTTGGTTATCCCAAAAACGCCAAAATTTACCACCAGCGTCTGGGCACCTTTGACGATGTCACCTGTCGGGTGAACAAAGATGACGTGCTGACGAAATTCTGGGGACTGACGGTGATTCTCGATCAGATCCGTGCTGGCACCGAGCTGTGGCAGACGCGCCTTGCGCGCTAAAGCGGAGAGACTGTCATGATTGTGACCAGCCTTCGGGCCTGGCCTGCCCAGGCCAGTGCGTATCATCCGGTTTTTCGCCGCGCGCTGGAATTTATCGCGCAACAAGACTTTCGGCATATGGCGCCGGGGAAAATCGACATTATTCCGGGAAAACTTTTCTGCCTGTTGCAGGAGATGGACAGCGTGCCATTCAGCGATGCGCGTCCGGAATCACATCGCCAGTTTATCGATATTCAATACCTGATCTCCGGCCACGAAGTGATGGGGGTGAGCTCGGTGAGCAGCGATAAACACAGCGTTGTGGAAGACCGTACGCCTGAGCAGGACATTCTGTTCTGGCAGGTTAATGAGGATGAAAACCCGGTGGCGCTGACCCCTGGTATGTTTGCCATTTTTTTCCCTGATGACATCCACCGCCCGTGCGCCCACCAGCCTGGCGATGCGCCATGCCATCTGCGTAAAGCGGTTATCAAAATTCACCGTGAACTTCTGGAGGAAACGGTATGAGTACTGTGCAATCTCCCGCTGAATCCGTTGTTAAGGCACCTGAGCTTTCGCGTCGCCGCTGGGGCATCATTCTTATTTTATTGCTGGCTGCGGTGGTGAACTATCTGGATCGCGCCAACCTTTGTATTGCTAACACGACGATTTCACAAGAGTTTGGTTTTTCGGCGACCCAGATGGGGTTGCTGCTCTCCGCTTTTTTGTGGCCATACGCGCTGGCGAACCTGCCCGCCGGATGGCTGGTTGACCGCTTCGGACCGAAAAAGATGTTTACCGGCGCGCTGGGGATGTGGTCGGCGGTGACCTTTCTGATGGGGTTTGTTAACACTTACAGCTTCTTCTATGGCCTGCGTATGCTGCTGGGGATCGCGGAATCACCGTTCTTCACCTCCGGCATTAAAATCACCCAGAGCTGGTTCTCGGAAAAAGAGCGTGGCCTGCCTACCTCTATCATCAATACCGGCTCACAAATTGCGAATGCGATTGCACCGCCTCTGCTGACCATACTGCTGCTATGGGTTGGCTGGCGAGGTATGTTTATCGCCGTAGGGTTGTTAGGTCTGCCGTTGATTCTGGCCTGGCTGAAATTCTATCGCGATCCGGATGCGCGTGAAGCGATGCAGATCCACACCGGCCAGGTGACGACCACCGCGTCGGATGAATCAAAAGGGAACTGGGGTACGTTATTTCGCAACAAGACCACCTGGTGCATGATTGCCGGTAACTTCTGCATTATGTTCACCATTTGGGTATATCTGACCTGGTTGCCGGGCTATCTGGAAAAATCCCTTGGCTTTAGCCTCAAACAAACCGGTCTTATTGCCTCGTTGCCTTTCTTCGCCGGGATACTGGGAGTGTTATGTGGTGGTACGCTGTCTGACCGTCTGGTGCGCCGTGGCGTTTCTGCTGTGACGGCGCGTAAAGTTCCTATTGTATTAGGGGCCGGGCTGGCGGCCTGCTTTGTGATGCCAATTCCGTTCGTGAGCGATACCACAACGGCAATTACGCTGTTGACGCTGGGCTATTTCTGCTCACAGATGCCTTCCGGCGTTATCTGGACGCTGGCGACGGATATGGCGCCGAAAGGGCAGGTGGCTTCGTTAGGGGCTATCCAGAACTTTGGCGGTTTCCTCGGAGCCGCGCTGGCACCGATCGTCACCGGTATCATTCTGGATGTCACCGGTCAGTTCACCAATGTCTTTATTCTGGGGGGTTGCCTGTTGTTTATGGGCGCCTGTTTCTACGGCTTCTTTGTGCGTAAACCGATTCGTTAACAACGGATTAATACAGTAGAAGCGAGAAGCCTGACGGGTAACCGTCGGGCTTGTCTTGCATTAAACATCTGGTTATACGGTTTCGAGACATTCGGTATGGAAAAGGCCGATTGCATCATTCTCAGGCTGTAGAGACACCGCTGTACTGGCAATAGCTCCCCCTGCGGGGAGCTATTACGCTATTACGCCAGGTAAAAGACCTCTTTTAGCTCTGCGCTCACCGGACTGTTGTCCGGGTTGGAGGGCATGACATCGCGCATGTGCTTCCACCAGCGCTGACACACGTCGGTATTCGCCACCGCGTTCCAGCGCTCCTCGGACTCAATTTCAACCGTCGCGAACAGCAGGTTACGTTCTTTATCGAGATAAATGGCGTAATGGTGCGCGCCATGCGCTTTCAGCACCGCCTCCAGCTCGGGCCAGACAGGGTTATGGCGACGTTCATACTCTTCGTGTGCATCGGGGTTAACCTGCATCACAAAGGCTTTACGGATCATAATGCCTCCAGGTAAAGCTCGCGGACCTCGTCACGGCTTGCAGTGCGCGGGTTGCATGGCGCACAGGGGTCTGCCAGCGCTTTGTCCAGCCAGCCTTCGATATCCTCTTTGGTGACTCCCAGTTTACTGAAACCAGACGGGATGCCAACGCGTGCGCTGAGATCGCGAATGGCCAGAATGGCCGACATGCTTGCCGCTTCGTCGCTCATGCCACGGGTATCAACACCCATTGCCTGTGCGACGCGGGCAAATCGCGCCACGGCATTCGGGCGGTTAAAGTTTTCGATGATCGGAAGCAAGATGGCGTTGCAGACGCCGTGCGGCAGGTTGTGAGTGGCACCCGGCTGGTGGGCCAGGGCATGCACCAGGCCAAGACCCGCGCTGTTAAATGCCATACCCGCCAGGTACTGACCGAAGGCCATCTGTTCACGTGCTTCCAGGTTGTGACCATCGTCGACTGCTTTCGGCAACCACAGGTTAATCAGGCGAATCGCTTCCAGGGCGTTGGCATCGGTCAGCGGATGCGCGCCAACGGAGACAAAGGCTTCGACCGCGTGGGTCAGCGCGTCCATACCGGTTGCGGCGGTGACCGAGGCCGGGATTTCCAGCATCACGCTGGCATCGTCTACGGCAATATCCGGGATGATATTCGGGTCGATGATGACCTCTTTCACCTGCCGGGCGGAGTCGATGATAACCGCATTGCTGGTCATCTCTGCGGCGGTACCGGCGGTGGTGTTAATGGCGACCAGGGGGACGCCCGCATTCTTCACTTTGCCGACGCCGGAATAGGCGGTGGAAGGGCCTGGGTTAGCGGTGAGGATTTTCACCGCTTTCGCGGTGTCAATCGGACTACCGCCGCCGAAGGCGATAAGATAATCGCAGTCCGCGGTTTTGTATGCCGCATAGCCTTTTTGTACCAGTTCTTCGGTCGGGTTCGGGAAAACTTCGTCGAACAGGTGATATGGCATCTGGTGGGCTTTCAGTGCCGCAAACAGGCTATCGAGCAGGCCGAGTTTGACCAGTTGCCCGTCGGTGACAATCAGCGCTTTACCCCACTGTTTGCCTGCGATCAGGTTGACCATATCACCGATTGCGCCCGCGCCATGCAGGCTGATTTTGGGAAGGGCTAACATAAAGCTCATAAACGTCTCTCCATAATTGCTGTGATTTTTTTCCGGCGGCGAAACTCCATGTCGTCGGAGGTATTCTGTACCCCTCACCCCGGCCCTCTCCTCAAAGAGGAGAGGGGGAAAACCGCACAGTGCGATCATTGTGAGGGGGAAATTAAATGCGCCTGCGCTGCATCACCCGGCGGTAGATAATCGGCAGGGAAATCACCACGATCAGCATTGCGCCGACGATAATCGACATCACAATCCCCGGTACGTTGAGCAGGCTCAGACCAAAAGTCACAAGCCCCATCAGGAAGGCGGCAATTACCACGCCCACCATGCTGCCGGAACCGCCGAGAATATTGACGCCGCCGAGTACTGCCATCGTCACCACCGCCAGTTCCCAGCCCATCGCAATTGTCGGGCGGGTACTGCCCAAACGTGACGTGAGCAGCACCGATGCCAGGCCTGCCATCAGCCCCACCAGCGCGAACAGGATCAGGTTGTGGCGTTTCACATTGATACCGGAATACCACGCGCCGGTTGGGTTATTGCCAATGGCGTAAGTGCGGCGCCCAAAGTTGGTGCGGTGCAAGACAAAGGCGAAGACCGCGGCAAGCACAATAAACAGGGCAAATTCAAATGACAGCGCGCCGAACACATAGCCCTGGCCGAACCAGGCGAAACTCTCCGGATACGCATTAAGCGCCTGATCGCCAAGCAGGATGTAAGTGATGCCGCGGTACAGACTCATGGTCCCGATAGTGATGACAATGGATGAGAGGTTAAAACGCGTCACCAGCAAGCCATTGAACAACCCGCACAGCAGCCCTACACCCAGCCCCACGCAGACCAGCAGCGCGGTGTCCATACCCGCAGCGGCGCAAAAACCCATTACCGTTGAGCTGAGCGCCATGGTGGAGGCCACCGACAGGTCAATCTCACGGGCAATAATCAGCATCGCCATCGGCAACACGATGATCGCTTTTTCCGTGAAGTTGAAAGTCGCGTCGGACAGGTTCCAGATATTAAGGAAATAGGGTGACGCCAGAGCGTTAACGATAAACACCGCGAGGGTCACCGCCAGCAAAAAGCCTTCCCAGCACATCAGACGCTGCCAGAACGGGGTAGCGGCGGGAACGCTTTTCATGGCGTCGGAAGTCAGCATTTTTGTCATGATTTCACCGCCTGTTTTTGTCGAGCCAGGGCCGCATCGCGCAGGATTAAACGACCTTTGCGCTTGTTGCCACGTTCATTAAGCAGAACCGCAATGACAATCACCGAACCGGAAATCGCCATCTGCCAGAAGGGGGAAATACCGATGACGGGCAGCGCATTGTTGATAACGCCAAGGAATAGCGCGCCCAACAAACATCCCAGCACCCGGCCTGTTCCGCCCATGGTGCTGATACCGCCAATCACACAGGCTGCCACGACCTGCAGTTCAAAACCGTTAGCCACATCGACATACGCCACGGCGAAGCGGGAAATCCACAAATAACCGCAGAAACCCGCCAGCGCACCGGAGAGGCAAAAGCTGACGAACTGCATTTTCCCGGCGTTAATGCCGGTGTACCAGGCGGCGGTCGCATTACCGCCCGCCGTGTAGAGGGCGCGTCCGGTACGGCTGTAGCGCAGGAAATAGCCCACCACAAATAGCGCGACGATGGCGCACCAGCTCAGTAACGGCAACCCGAGCAGTGACGAGCGCGGCAGGCCGAGAAAGTCGGCGCTCATCTGGTGGGAGTTAATCCAGCCGCCGTCGGAGAGCAAAAAGATAATGCCGCGATAGATGCTCATGGTGCCGAGCGTCACCACAATCGCCGGAATACCCATCTTCCAGACCAGCAGACCGTTGATGATGCCCATCACCAGACCGAGCGCAGTGGCCAGAATCAGCAGTGCCCAGACCGGAATATCCGGATGGTGAAAGTTGAGTAGCGCGACGATCATCCCGGTCAGCGCGAGGTTGGCCGCCATCGACAAATCAATACCTTTAGTCAGCAGGACCATCATCTGTCCGAGGGCGAGGATGATAAGAATAGAGGTGTCGTTAAACATCTCTACCAGATTGCCGGGGCCGATAAATGACGGCACGCGGCTGCCGATAGCAAGTAACATCAGCACGATGACCCCGCCCAGCAGGGCCTCGCGGTGTTTCAGGAGTTGTTGCCACATTATGCTGCCTCCTTACCAGAGCCGCTGGCGGCGCTGACAATGGTTTCTGCCGTGGCTTCGCCGGCCTGATATTCAGCGACCATTAACCCTTCGTGCATCACGATGATACGGTCCGCCATGCCCATCACTTCCGGCAGTTCTGAGGAGACCATAATCACCGCCAGCCCGTGGGAGACCAGTTCGGACATAAACTGGTGCACCGCTGCTTTCGAGCCGATATCGATGCCTTTGGTCGGTTCATCGAGGATGATCACGTCCGGGTGGGTAGCGAGCCATTTGCCAATGACGACCTTCTGCTGGTTACCGCCGGAGAGGGTTTCGACCGCCTGATTCCAGCTAAAGGCTTTCACCTGCAACCGTTTGGCGTACTCGTCCGCCAGCGCCCACTCTTTGGCATCGTTGAGCACGCCGTTGGGGTTAAGTTTGCTGAGCTGCGGCAGGCTGATGTTCTGGGCGATAGGCAATTCAATAATTGCCCCCTGTTTTTGCCGCTCTTCCGGTACGCAGACAATTCCGGCCTGAATGGCATCGGCGGGCTGTTTGAAATGGACCGCTTTGCCGTTAAGGATGATCTCGCCCGAAGACGGACGGGAGACGCCGGAAAGCGCCTGCATCAGTTCGGTTCGCCCGGCACCGACCAGCCCGTAGAAGCCGAGGATTTCCCCTTTGCGCAGAGAAAAGTCGATATGAGCGAATTCGGTCGGGTGGCAGAGATCTTTCACTTCCAGTACCGTTTCGCCCATTTCGCAGGCAACTTTCGGGTAGGTCTGAGTAATGGAACGCCCCACCATCATCGCCACCATCCGTTCTTCGGTTATCTCCTGCATGGCGCCGGAACCAATCCATACGCCGTCGCGCAGGATGGTGTAGTGGTCTGCCAGTTCGAAGATTTCATCAAACTTGTGTGAGATAAACAGAATGGCTTTACCCTCTTGTTTTAAACGCTCAACAATTTGATAAAACTCCAGAATCTCGTGCTGAGAGAGGGCGGCGGTAGGTTCGTCGAGAATAACCACTTGCGCTTCAAACGACAGCGCGCGGGCAATCGCCACCATGTGGCGCTGGGCGATACTCAGTGTCCTGAGCGTGGCGCGTGGATCAATCTGTACTTCAAGGCGGGTCAGAATATCCCGCGCCTTCTGGTGCATGGCAGGCCAGTCGAGCTTTTTCAGCAGGCCTTTATAGATGTACTGACCCACGAAGATGTTCTCCGTGACGGACAATTCGTCGAACAGCACGGTTTCCTGGTGTATGGCGGTGATCCCCACCTTATGCGCAGACTCCGGGGTCGGAAGCTGGATGGGAATAGCTTTGTAAAGAATCTCGCCCTCCTCAGGCTGGTAAATACCGGTCATGACTTTGACCAGCGTGGACTTGCCCGCGCCGTTTTCACCGATAAGCGCGGTGACTTTGCCGGGCCAGAGGTCGAGCTGTACGTTCTCAAGGGCACGGACACCAGGGAAAACCTTGGTGATGCCTTTGAGCGACAGCAGGGGTGTGGATGCCGTCATGATGTTCTCCATTCATTCCCCTTCACCCTCATCCTCTCTCTGAAAGGGAGAGGGCCGGGGTGAGGGTGCCGGGATTAGAAAATTTTCGAGAACTTATCAATGTTGCTGGCGTCGTAGACGAACGGCTCAGCCATTGCGCCGTTGCCGTCAGCATCCAGTTTCACCTTGCCGAGTTTGCCCATATTGGCCTCGGTTTTCGTCGCGGTCCCTTTCACCAGATCGTCTGCCAGATAAGTGGCGGCATAGCCCAGATCGATGGGGTTCCAGATAGCGAAGCTTTTCGTCGCCCCGGATTTGACTGCGCCTGCCATTTCAGACGGCAGGCCCAGGCCCGTTACGTAAACTTTGCCGATTTTGCCCTGGTCTTTCACCGCCTGCGCGGCGGCCACGATGCCCACCGATGACGGGGAGACAATCACTTTCAGATCCGGGTACGATTTCAGCAGACCCACCGCTTCGCGGTAGCTCTTGTCAGACAGGTCGTCGCCATAGGCAACGGTTACCAGATTGACGGAGGGGTACTTCGGCAGCACCTTTTTCATCTCTTCAATCCAGATATTCTGATTGGTAGAGGTTGGGGTGGCGCTCAGAATGGCCACATCGCCTTTCTCAACGTTCAGCGCTTTTAACGCATCAACGGCCAGCTTGACATTCGTTTCGCCAATCAGGGCGTTATTGGACGGATTCAGATGGATCTGACGCCCCGCTTTTGCCACGCCGGAATCCCATGAGACCACTTTGATGCCGCGCTGCATGGCTTTTTTCAGTACCGGGACCACGGCATCGGGATCGTTTGCGGAAATCGCGATCGCATCCACGCCCTGAGCGATCAGGCCGTTAAGCACTTCGATCTGTGCTTCTGCGGTGGTAGTGGTGGGGCCGGTATAGATAACTTTTACATCGCCTAACTCTTTGGCGGCTTCCTGCGCGCCTGTGTTTGCTGCTTCAAAAAAACCATTTCCCAATGATTTCGCCACGAGAGCGATTTTGACTTCTGCTAATGCGGAACCGGACAACGCCAGGGCGGCAACGGTGAGGATCAAGCTTGCTTTAATTTTCATTGCTTTTACTCCACGAGTTAGTTTCCCGTCGTCTTTCGCATTGCAGGTGCGTTGGCGTTCACGCAAACCCCAGTCACTGACTCTTGTAAGTTCCTGGTAATTCGCTGCGTCACCGCCTTCCTGCACTGCGAAATCCGTAGGGAATGGATAGTTTGCAGGTAACAGAGTTTTCCCCCCGGGTCATCGCCTGGAGGGATTATGTGACGTTCTTATTGGTACAGCTCTAATGCACTTGCCAGCGGGGTGACGCCAAAACGTTTGCCCAGCGCAATCAGTTGTTCACGGGTGATGGTCTGCTTCATTCCACCCATCGAATAGACTTTCACCAGTACTTCTGCCGATTTCTCGGCGGTATCGATCAGACCAAACGCTTCGTCCAGTGTCGGGCCACTGCCAAAGACGCCGTGGAATGGCCACAACACCAGCGAATGCTTGCTCATCTCTTTTGCGGTTGCCTGGCCGATTTCATCGGTACCTGGCACCATCCATGGCAGAATGCCGACGCCATCCGGGAAGACCACCAGACACTCCGTACTGCCTTCCCAAAGCTTGCGGGTAATAAGATCGGTTGTGTTTTCCAGTACATAGGTCAGCGCAATCAGGTTCGTGGCATGGCAATGCATGATGACACGATCTTTGCCGTTGGTTGCTTTGATGCGTTCACAGTGTGACAGGAAGTGCGCGGGTAGCTCAGAAGTCGGCACCGCTTCATTCGTCAGCCCCCACAGGATGTGGTAGCCCGCACCGTCGCTGTCTACTTTGACCACACCGAGGTTGGCGGCCGGGTCGAGCTGGACGTTACGGAAGAATTTGCCGGAACCCGTGACGATAAAGGCGGTGTTCGCCAGTAGCGGCATCGGTTGGCTGAGCGCGATATAGCGCGGTTCGGCGTGAAAATCGGCTTCGTATGGGGCAATGTCCGCAGCGTCCAGACGCAACGTCAGGTTACCACCGTTGCGTTCGTCCCAGCCTTTGAGCCAGGCATCACTGGTGGCTTTGATCATGCCCTGGGTGAACCAGGCGTTAATAATGTTCTGCATAGTCTTTTGGTTCCTTTGATTCGGTGCGGGGGCTTCCCCTCACCCTGACCCTCTCCCCAAAGGGGCCGAGGGAACTGTTCGGTGCGCTCTGGCAACATCGCGCGCTTTTCTCCCTCTCCCCGAATGGCGGGGTGAGGCTTTACCCGCGTTGGCTCAATACCGCTTTCTCATACGCCCGCACGCTCTCCAGCCACTGACTGCTGGCCGGGGTATCGTGGCGCTGACAATACATTTCCCACACCGCCTGCCACGGCAGACATTTCTGCTCTTCCAGTAGCGCCAGGCGGGCGGTGTAATCCCCATTAGCTTCCAGTTGACGCAATTGTTCTGTTGGCTCCAGCAGGGCGCGCAGCAGGGCTTTTTTCATGTTGCGGGTGCCGATAACCCACGCGGCGATACGATTGATAGAGGCATCGAAGAAATCCAGGCCGATGTGCACGCGGTCGAACAGGTTGTGGCGAATGATTTCGCTGGCGATAGCTTGTGTTTCGTCATCCAGCAGCACTACGTGGTCGCTGTCCCAGCGCACCGGGCGGCTGACGTGCAACAGCAGGCGCGGCACATACAGCATGGCGGCGGAGATCTTGTCGGAAATGACTTCGGTCGGGTGGAAGTGGCCCGCGTCCAGACACAGGGCGGTCTGGCGGCTGGTGGCGTAGCCCATATAAAACTCGTTTGAGCCGACGGTATAGCTTTCTGCGCCAATACCGAACAGTTTGCTTTCAACGGCGTCGATGTGATGCGCCTGGTCGAACTTCTCGCTCAATGCTTCATCCAGCGCCTCCATCAGACGTTTGCGCGGTGCCAGACGATCAACGGTGACATCTTTCATGCCGTCCGGTACCCAGATGTTCATTACCGATGGCGTTCCCAGTTGCTCACCAAAGTAAGCGGAGATACGGCGGCTGGCTTTCACATGGTCAATCCAGAACTGACGAATTTCATCGTTCGCATGAGAGAGTGTGAAGCCATCGGCACTCATCGGGTGTGAGAAGCAGGACGGGTTGAAATCCAGCCCCAGCTTGTTGGCTTTTGCCCATTCGACCCAGTTTTTGAAATGTTCAGGCTTGATCGCGTCGCGACTGACCGACGGACCCGCTTCGTGGTACATCGCGTGCAGGTTCAGGCGTTTCGGACCCGGTATCAGGCTCAGGGCCTGCTCCAGATCGGCGCGCAACTCCTGAGGATTGCGTGCTTTACCCGGATAGTTGCCGGTCGCCTGGATACCGCCGGTGAGCGCGCCTTGCGGGTTTTCAAAACCGGCGACATCGTCGCCCTGCCAGCAGTGCATGGAAACCGGCAGCCTGTCGAGCTGGCGCAGGGCCTCTTCGACATCAATGCCTACAGCGGCAAAGCGCTGTTTAGCGAGTTCCCAGGCTTGTTCAAGTTGAGTGGTCATGCGCAAAGCTCCTTTGTCTGTCGTTTCTGCTGAAACCGCACGACGTTGCGGGCAATTTCATTGTCAGGATTGGGTGTAAAGGTGGTCAGCGCATAGCTGGTGCTCACCACATCACGGAAGGTGTCGACACTGCTCAGTTCGTTGAGCGTCATGAGTTGTACGCCGATATTGCCCAGCGTGGAGGCCTCAATCGGCCCTGCCACTACGGGCAGCCCGCAGGCATCGGCACAGAGTTGGTTTAACAGCTGGTTCTGGCTGCCGCCGCCGACGATATGCAACCGGGTGAAAGGCTGACCGCGCAGCGCCGCCAGTTCGCCGAGAATGTCCGCATACAGCAGCGCCAGGCTATCGAAAATGCAGCGTGCCAGTTCGGTATCGCTCTGCGGTACCGGCTGATTACTTTCGCGGCAGGCGGTCTGGATCTCTTCGCCCATGTTTTGCGGATTGATAAAACGCTCGTCGTTTGGATTGATCACGAACCGGCAGGAGGGCAGCGCGCGGGCCCCGGCGATCAGGGCAGGCAGGTCGGTGATGTCGCGCTCTTTGAGAACGCGCTGTAACAGCCACAGCCCCATGATATTTTTCAGCACGCGATAGCGACCTTCCGCCCCGCCTTCGTTGGTGATGTTGGCAGCCAGCGCATCACTGCTGGTGTATGGCGTAGTGCTTTCAAAGCCCATCAGAGACCAGGTGCCGGAGGAGAGATAGGCGGCGCTGGCGTCTTTCAGCGGTGAAGCGATCACCGCACTGGCGGTATCGTGGCTGGCGACGGCAACTACCGGAATCGCTTTCCCCTGCGGGCTTTGCCAGTGGCCGATAATATTACCCGGATGGGTTGGTGTACCGAACCACGAGGCGGGTACGCCCGCCCAGTCGAGTAGCGTGGTATCCCAGTTATCGCTATCGATGTTCACCAGTTGCGTGGTGGTGGCGTTGGTATATTCCCAGTTCAGGTTGCCGGTCAGACGGAAACTGAAATAGTCGGGTATCAGCAGCGCATGGGCGGCAGCAGCCACAATGTCCGGTTGTTGCTGAGCCAGCGCGCGCAATTGATAGAGGGTATTAAAGGGTAAAAACTGAATACCGCTGCGGCGGTAAATATCGGCTTTGCCCGGCTGCTCAAGGGCGGTGGCCATGATGCCATCCGTGCGATGGTCGCGATAGGAGACAGGTAAGCCAACGCGCTTACCCTGTTTGTCGATCAAAACATAATCCACGCCCCAGGTGTCGATACCGATACTGTCGATGGTGACACCCTGTGCACAGGCTTTTTCCAGACCCAGACGAATTTCGTCTTCAAGAGTATCGATATCCCAGCAGTCGTAGCCGTTATTTTTTTGCAGGTTGTTGGCGAAGCGATGCACTTCACGCAGCGTGAGCGTCCGCTGTTGGGTCGCGTAGCAGGCCAGCATTACACGCCCGCTGGAGGCACCTAGATCAACGGCGACACAATGGCGAAATGTCATGATGGGGGTCCTTATGAGAGTTATTGCCCCCAGTCTAAAAAAAGGACCTCGCGGTAACCTTCTTGTTAATGACACCCCCAGGGGGTGGCTGGCAAGAAAGCAAAGATGAAAGTGAGACAGTTCACAGTTTCTGATAAAGCCGTGTGGTTTACGGGGTGTGACCGGGGCGACAATTCCTGAACTTTCCGACCCTTTCTTGAAAATCTGACAGGCTTTACCCGTTTTGCGGTCAAAAATTCAAGGTGCGGATTGCCGTGCTTAATTACTATTTTGAGAACACTTCTCATTGGTATGTGAGGCAATCATGACCGTATTACACAGCGTGGATTTCTTTCCTTCTGGCACAACGCCTGTCGCTATTGAGCCGCGTCTGCCTCAGGCTGCGTTTCCGGAACATCATCATGATTTTCATGAAATTGTGATTGTTGAACACGGTACTGGCATCCATGTTTTTAACGGACAGTCCTATACCATTAGTGGAGGAACCGTCTGCTTTGTCCGCGATCACGACAGACACCTTTATGAACATACTGACAACCTGTGCCTGACCAATGTGCTCTACCGTTCGCCGGATGCGTTTAAGTTTCTGGCGGGGCTGAATGAGCTTCTGCCGCAGGAGCAGGACGGGCACTATCCATCTCACTGGCGCGTCAACCAGTGCGTACTGCAACAGGTGCGCGAGATTATCGGCCAGATGGAAGCGGTGGGAGAGGGGATGGACATGGCGACCACCGCCAACCGTGAAATCCTGTTTATGCAGTTACTGGTTCTGCTGCGTAAAAGCAGCCTTGCGGAAGGGGCGATGAGTAACGACGCGCGTCTCAATCAGTTGATCTCCTGGCTTGAGGATCATTTTGCCGAAGAGGTTTGTTGGGAGTCGCTGGCGGATCAGTTCACCCTGTCGCTGCGCACATTACACCGTCAATTAAAGCAATATACCGGCCTGACGCCGCAGCGTTATCTCAACCGTCTGCGTCTGATTAAGGCGCGTCATATGCTGCGCCACAGCGATGATAGCGTTACAGATATCGCGTTTCGCTGCGGTTTCGGCGACAGTAACCACTTTTCTACCCTGTTTCGCCGGGAATTCGCCTGGTCCCCTCGCGATATTCGCCAGGGGCGAGATGTGCAACTGCAATAGTGGTAACGAGAAGGCTATCACCGATTTTTCACCAAATATCAGCTAATAGTTATCGGTTGTCTTCGGCCGGGGTGATGTAGTGGGAAGCCAGTTAATTCTTCGTAAAGCGGATTTTTTCCCCCGGGTGGGGCAAGCGGTGGCCGTGGCGGACCGCTATCCGCAAAATGTATTTGCAGAACATACGCATGAGTTTTGCGAACTGGTGCTGGTCTGGCGCGGTAACGGTTTGCATATCCTCAATGACCGTCCCTATCGTATTACCCGTGGCGATCTGTTTTATATCCGCGCGCAAGACAAACACTCCTACGCCTCCGTCAACGATCTGGTGCTGCAAAATATCATCTATTGCCCGGACCGTCTGACGCTTAACCTCGACTGGGCGGGGCATATACCAGGGTTGAGTGGTGAAGAGTGGACGCCGCACTGGCGTCTGGGCAGTACCGGCATGACTCAGGCAAGACAGGTCATCACCCAACTGGAGCAAGAGAGTATTAAAACCGACGCGCTGGCAAATAACATGGCTGAGGTGCTCTTCGCCCAACTGGTGATGACTCTCACACGCCACCGCTTTGCGGCCGATAACCTGGCGGCGACCAGCAGCGAAGCACTGCTTGATAAGTTAATTACCGCGCTCACAGGTAGCCTGAATCGCACTTTCATGCTTGAGCGCTTTTGCGATCAGGAGCAGTGCAGTGAGCGCGCGCTACGCCAACAATTTCGCGCACAAACCGGCATGACCATCAATAATTACCTGCGTCAGCTGCGTATCTGCCATGCACAGTATCTGTTGCAGCACACAGAATTGCTGGTAGGTGAGGTATCCACGCGCTGTGGCTTTGAGGACAGTAATTATTTCTCGGTCGTTTTTACCCGCGAAACCGGCATGACGCCAAGCCAGTGGCGACAGCGTCGTAACGAAGCGGCCCAGGAAGGACCTGTTCTGCGATAACAAACAGGACATTTTCATGATTGTTGCTCAGCTAACTGATATTCACGCCGCGCCGGGTAACGACAATCTGGCCCGGTTTGCTCGCGCGCTGGAATGGCTCGAATTTATTCAACCTGACGCCCTGGTGGTGACGGGCGATCTGGTGGATGACGACTGGTTCGCCGGGTATGCCGCCATTGCGTCGTTGCTAAAGGGGCAACATTGCCCGGTCTTTCTGCTGCCGGGTAATGCCGATAATCACGCCATGATGCGGGCCTGTTGGGAGAGTGAGGCCTGGATGCCGGACGCCCTGCATTTTTCCGTCGAAGTGAAAGGATTACGCCTTATCGGCGTTGATACCACCCTGAAAGGAGAGGCGGCGGGCAGTATTATTGCGCATCTGGCGTGGCTGGAACGCCAGCTGGCGGGTGACGATGGGCTGCCCGTGCTGCTTTTTCTGCATCACCACGTGTTCCCGAGCGGCATCCCCACAATGGATAAAATCATGTGTCGCGGTTCCGGTGAGTTGGCTGCGCTGCTTACTGATTATGCCGGTCGCACGCTGGCCATCGCCTCAGGGCATGTACACCGACCCATTGCCAGCCATCTGGCGGGCGTTCCGGCCTACATTTGCGGTTCCGTTTGTCCGGCGAATCCCGCCTGGTTTGGCGGAGAAACGGTGCCACCCGCCAATGATCCCCCTTCTTTGATGCTCCATCGTTTTGCTGCTGGCTTGTTAACCAGCTACCCCATTTTCGTATAGGGTTTGGCGATCATTTTTTCGTTTGTCGCTGCGCTATCTCTCTTGCAGACTCAGGTTCATAACAGAATGTTATAACCATATTAAAACTACGGCATTGATAAACATTTTCAATATCATTTAACTAACTATAATGAACCAACTGATTACGCGGCGTTAACACACCTGCCGCCCGACAATAATGGAGATTAGTATGAGCTATACACTGCCATCCCTGCCTTACGCGTACGATGCACTTGAACCTCATTTCGACAAGCAGACGATGGAAATCCATCACACTAAACACCACCAGACTTATGTAAATAATGCGAATGCAGCGCTGGAAAGCCTGCCAGAATTCGCCAGTCTGTCTGCTGAAGAGCTGATCACCAAACTGGACCAACTGCCGGCTGATAAAAAAACCGTTCTGCGTAACAACGCGGGCGGTCATGCTAACCACAGCTTCTTCTGGAAAGGCCTGAAAAAAGGCACCACCCTGCAGGGTGACCTGAAAGCGGCCATCGAGCGTGACTTCGGTTCCGTTGATAACTTCAAAGCGGAATTCGAAAAAGCAGCAGCAACCCGCTTTGGTTCTGGTTGGGCGTGGCTGGTGCTGAAAGGCGACAAACTGGCTGTGGTTTCCACTGCTAACCAGGATTCCCCGCTGATGGGTGAAGCAATTTCTGGCGCCTCTGGCTTCCCAATCGTAGGTCTGGATGTGTGGGAACACGCGTACTACCTGAAATTCCAGAACCGCCGCCCGGATTACATCAAAGAGTTCTGGAACGTAGTGAACTGGGACGAAGCTGCGGCGCGTTTCGCTGCGAAGAAATAATTTCGCTAAATCACCCGTTCTTGCGGGTACATCAAGCCCCTGCTGGCGTCGTCAGCGGGGGTTTTTTTATGGTTGCCGATCGGCCGTTAAATCAAAAGAAACATATATCCAATTAAAATGAAATATTGTTTTGATTTTGTATGGGAGATCACTTTTCTGAGTGTGACGACGTTCTAACATTTTGCCATCAGCGCTGGAAACGCCCGACGAAAGGGCGAGATGGCGCACCAGACTCACTGTTTTTACAGGTGGCGAAATGCAAATCAAACGTGCAATAGAAAAAATTCCCGGTGGGATGATGTTGGTTCCTCTTTTTCTTGGGGCGCTGTGCCATACGTTTTCACCAGGGGCCGGAAAATACTTTGGTTCTTTCACCAATGGCATGATCACCGGTACTGTGCCGATTCTGGCGGTATGGTTTTTCTGCATGGGCGCATCGATTAAGCTCAGCGCGACCGGGACGGTATTGCGGAAATCGGGCACGCTGGTGGTGACCAAAATCGCGGTGGCCTGGGTGGTTGCGGCGGTAGCATCACGATTGATTCCGGCTCACGGTGTGGAAGCCGGTTTCTTTGCCGGGCTGTCGACACTGGCGCTGGTGGCCTCTATGGACATGACTAACGGCGGCCTTTATGCCTCCATCATGCAGCAATATGGCACCAAAGAAGAGGCCGGGGCGTTTGTATTGATGTCGCTTGAGTCTGGCCCGTTGATGACGATGGTGATTCTGGGGACAGCGGGTATCGCCTCTTTTGAGCCGCACGTATTTGTCGGCGCGGTACTGCCGTTCCTGATTGGCTTTGCGCTGGGCAACCTCGATCCGGAGCTACGGGAATTCTTCACCCGAGCGGTGCAGACGCTGATTCCGTTTTTTGCCTTTGCGCTGGGGAATACTATCGACCTGAGCGTTATCGCACAGACCGGCTTGCCCGGTATCCTGCTGGGGCTGGCGGTGATTGTGATTACCGGCATTCCGTTAATTATTGCTGATAAAGTGCTGGGTGGTGGGGACGGTACCGCCGGGCTTGCAGCCTCAAGTTCCGCCGGTGCGGCGGTGGCAACACCGGTACTGATTGCCGAGATGGTGCCGGAGTTTAAGGCAATGGCACCCGCCGCAACCGCTATGGTGGCTACATCGGTAATTGTGACTTCTATTCTGGTGCCGATTCTGACCTCTCTCTGGTCACGAAAAGTCAAAGGAAATGCGGCGGTCGCAGATTTGCGCGGTGCGGTGAAATAGCACCGCGGCGTAAAAGAGAAACCGGCCTCCTCAGGCCGGTTTTTTGTTTAGTGGCCGATACCGAAAATTTCATCAACCTGTGCACATTGCGCTGGCGTTAATTCACCGCCGGCATTGCGGGAAGTTGCGCCGCAATAGCCAAATTTCCGTGCTACCACAGTTTTAATTGTGGTAACGAAATCTTCGCCCGTTGTGTAAATCGACATGAATTTGCCAATCTCACGCTGGGCTTCATGCAGCGCAGGCAAATCGTTTTGCTTCCATGCTTCCCGTGCCCTGACAAACAGTTCCGGCATTACGTTGTTGAGCCCGGAGATAACCCCCGCGCCGCCTGCCAGCAGATTGGGAATGAAGTATTCGTCGTACCCCGATAGAACGGCGAAATCATCACGGATTTTCTCGGTAGCCAGAATGATATTGCGTGTATGCGACTGGCAATCGACCGTATCTTTAATACCGGCAAAATTCGGGAATTCCGCTGCCAGGGTGGCGACAATTTCTGGCGTCAGATCGCAGCCGGTCCTGGCCGGAAAATTATAGGCAAACCACTTACCGTTCAGCCGTTTCCCCAGATGGCGAAAGTAGCTCAGTAATTGCGCGGCTGTTTGCCCATAGTAATAAGGAGGCAGCACCATAACGGCATCGTAACCCGTGCGGAAGGCTCCTTCCGCCATCCATTCAACGTCACTCAGGCAGGTTGAGGAAACATTTGCCACCAGGGTGCCGGGGGTCATACCGCGCACTTCCCGGATAAGCATGAGTCGTTCATCAAGGGTGAAAGAGGCAAATTCGCCGATGCTGCCCATCAGCAACACCACATCAATTCTGGCGTCGGTCAGGCGTGAAATATGCTGTCTTAATCCGTTCAGGTCGATTTTACCGGCAGGTGTCATAGGGGTAATGGACGGGCACCAGACGCCATAAAATTCATTTTTAATCTTCACGTCACTGTCTCCTTGAATATGAAATTGCGTTTCACTTCTTTTAATTCATAGCACGTTCATATAAAACGCAGGCGTATCGGTGTCGCATTTCTGCACGATTTATTGCTAAAAAGTGTGGTCTAATATGCCGATGATGGGAGAACCCGGGAGAGAGGAAATGCAGCATCCGGTGAATGTTTTTACAGGAAAAATAAAGGATTATCAGGGCAGCAGACCCAGCGCAATTGCCAAATTGCAGTTGGAAGGCGAGTTGATGTTAACGGCGCTGGGGTTAGACGGTGATGAGCAGGCGGATACCTCTTACCACGGCGGTCCGGACCGGGCGCTTTGTCATTATCCTCGCGAACACTACGCTCACTGGAAAACGATGTTTCCAGAACAGGCGGCGCTTTTCTTCGCCCCGGCGTTTGGCGAGAATCTCTCGACCGAAGGGCTGACGGAAAGAAATGTCTTTATCGGAGATATTTTTCGCTGGGGAAATGCGCTCATTCAGGTGACGCAGCCGCGCTCGCCCTGCTTCAAACTTAACTTTCACTTTTCCATTAGCGACATGTCTTCGCAGATGCAGGCGAGTGGGCGCGTTGGCTGGCTTTATCGGGTCATTACCGGTGGCAAAGTGAACGTCGACGCGCCGCTGGAACTGGTATCACGTAACAGCGATGTGAGCGTTCTGGATGCCGCCGCAATCGCCTGGCATATGCCGTTTGATGATGAGCAATATCGCAGATTAATGTCCGCAACGGGGCTTTCGGCCAGTTGGACAAGAACCATGCAAAATCGGCGAACCAGCGGAAAAATCGAAGATTACTCCCGACGTTTGCGGGATAAGTAGCGGTTTCCCCCGCCCGGTAAGGCGAGGGGAAATCCTCAGGCACGTTTATACAGCGGGATCCACAACGTCAGGCGTAAACCGCCGAGTGGGCTATCGTCGGCTTTCACCCAACCGCGATGCTGCTGCATAGCGGTTTCAACGATTGCCAGTCCTAAACCTGTGCCGCCGGACGCGCGATCGCGCGCTTCATCGGTACGGTAGAACGGGCGGAAGATCTGCTCGCGATCTTCCGGGCTGACGCCCGGACCGTCATCGTCCACGTTAATGGTGATGCCGTCTTTATCGACCGAGAAATTCACTTCAATTTTGGTGTGTGAATAACGCAGCGCGTTACGGACGATATTTTCCAGCGCGCTTTCCAGCGCATTCGGGTTGCCGTACAGCGGCCACGGGCCAGGCGGGAAATTCACCGTCAGAGATTTACCCATCTGTTCCGCTTCGAACGCGGCGTTATCAAGCACCTCATTCCACAACTGATTGGCTTTGACCGTTTCGCTGACCAGCGCGTTTTTCTGCTGATTACGCGACATGACCAACAGGTCGTTGATCATACTGTCCAGCCGCTGGGCTTCGGTTTCGATACGCTCCAGCTCTTTACTCTCGCCGCTGCGACGACGCAACAGCGCGGTGCCGAGTTGCAGTCGCGTTAACGGTGTCCGTAATTCGTGAGAAATATCGGAGAGGAGCCGTTGCTGGGCAGTCATCATTCGCTCCAGCGCCATGACCATCTGGTTAAAACTGGTGCCTGCGGCAAGGAACTCTTGCGGCCCGGCCTCCAGCTCAGGATGCTGCCGCAAATTACCCTGTGCCACTTCATCTGCCGCGTTTTTCAACTTACGCGCGGGTTTTGCCAGGCTCCACGCCAGCCACAGCAGCAGCGGCGAGCTGATCAGCATCGTAACGATCAGCAACAGGAGAGGGCGGTCAAACAGCAGGTTGATAAAGTCAGACTGGGAACTACTGGCTGGTCGAATAAGATAGAGCTGGTAATTATCCTCACCGTCGCGGACGGAAAAAGGCCCCACCAGCTCTACCCGACCATATTTTTTCTTTTGCGGGTGATCAGAGTTATCTGCCTGACCAATAAAGTTACGGATAATCTGCATTTCATTGCGTTCGGCGCCAATCACGCGCCCTTCGCTGGTCACCAGCAACAAACGTTGCCCCGGAGGGGCCCATTTGTCGATTGCGCGAAACAGCCTGCGCCACCACATCAAATCGTTGGGTGGATCATTGGCCAGTTCCGCTTCAACGTGCTGTTCAATCATCACGCCCTGACGTTGTTCGCTATCAAGCAACTCCGTCATCTGGCGGGAATCAAGCTTGGGAACCATCAGAACCAGCATCAGCACCAGTGCCAGCGTTAACCAGAAAATGGCGAAGATGCGGGCGGTCAAACTTCCTATCATGAAGCGGATACCATCAAGTAGCCCCGGCCTCGCAAGGTTTTAAACCACGGATGGCCATCTTTGCGGTCCGGTAACTTACGGCGCAGGTTAGAGATGTGCATATCAATCGCGCGGTCAAACGGTGTTAAGCGTTTACCCAACACCTCCTGGCTTAAATGTTCACGCGAAACCACCTGGCCTAAATGCTGTGCCAGAAGATAGAGCAAGGTGAATTCGGTACCGGTCAGCTCCAGCGATTGACCATCGAAACTGGCTTCCTGACGACCCGGGTTGAGGCTCAGGCCATCTACTTCCAGCGTTGGCGAACCGTTGTCGGTATTCTGCTGCTGTTCGCTCCAGTGGGAACGACGCAAAATCGCACGGATACGCGCGACCAGCTCGCGGTCGTTAAAGGGTTTCGGCAGATAGTCATCCGCGCCCAGCTCAAGGCCGAGTACGCGATCCAGCTCGCTGCCGCGTGCAGTCAACATAATGACGGGAGTCTGGTGTGTCTGGCGTAGCTCTTTAAGGGTATCAATACCGTTTTTCTTCGGCATCATGACGTCGAGCAAAAGCAAATCGATGCTGTCATCAAGGAGGTTGAGCGCCTGTTCCCCGTCGTGGGCAACCAGCACGTTAAAACCTTCCATGTCGAGCAGCTCTTTTAACAGGGATGTAAGCTCTCGGTCATCATCTACTAAAAGAATTTTATTCATTGTTTAAATACCTCCGAGGCAGAAATTACGTCATCAAGGCTCGCTAATCCATGACTTTACGTTGTTTTACACCCCCTGACGCATGTTTGCAGCCTGAATCGTAGACTCATTATCGTTGATTCGCGACATAGAAAGTTTTTGGGAGCAAATGATGCGCAAAGTTACCGCTGCCGTCATGGCCTCAACACTGGCGCTAAGTGCTTTTAGCCAGGCTGCTGAAGTCGTAACAGGCGATAACTGGCACCCGACTGAGGGATTCGCGCAGCGTTCCAGTCAGAGCCATATGTTCGACGGCATACAATTAACCGAACATCAGCGTCAACAGATGCGGGATCTGATGCAACAGGCGAGGCACGATAAACCTCCTGTTAATGTTAGCGAAATGGAGACAATGCATCGCCTTGTCACCGCAGAAAATTTTGATGAAAACGCTGTGCGCGTTCAGGCCGAAAAAATGGCGCAGGAACAGATAAGTCGTCAGGTTGAAATGGCGAAAGTCCGCAACCAGATGTATCACCTGCTTACTCCTGATCAGCAAGCGGTTTTGAACCAGAAACACCAACAACGGATGAGCCAACTGCGTGAAATGACGCAGATGCAGCAAAGTTCACCGTTGGGAGTATTGAGTAGTAGCACCCAGCGTTCCCGGTAGTCAGTAGTAATGAACCCTGTTTTCCTTGCCATAGACACCATCCCTGTCTTCCCCCTCATGATGAGGGGGTTTTTTTTGCTCTGAATTCAGCCACCTGATTTTCCTCCGATTGAGTTGCCTTTCGTTATACTACCCACAGAACAGCGTGGGAGCTTTTATGATTGAATCTTATGGACGCCTGATCAGCCGCGCGGCCATCGCCGCGACGATCATGGCGTCGTCATTATTAGTCATTAAAATTTTTGCATGGTGGTACACCGGGTCGGTCAGTATTCTGGCTGCACTGGTGGACTCTCTGGTAGATATCGCCGCGTCATTAACCAATTTGCTGGTGGTGCGTTATTCGCTGCAGCCTGCGGACGACGAACATACCTTTGGACATGGAAAAGCCGAATCGCTGGCGGCGCTGGCACAAAGCATGTTTATTTCGGGTTCGGCATTGTTCCTCTTTTTAACCGGTATTCAGCATCTGGCGAACCCTGAACCGATGCGTGCGCCCGGTATTGGCATTGTGGTGACGGTTATCGCCCTGGTCAGTACTGTGATACTCGTCACTTTTCAGCGTTGGGTTGTGCGAAAAACCCAAAGTCAGGCAGTGCGGGCAGATATGCTTCATTATCAGTCTGATGTTATGATGAACGGTGCAATTCTCATCGCCCTTGGGCTGTCATGGTATGGCTGGCATCGGGCAGATGCTCTCTTTGCGCTGGGGATTGGCGGTTATATTTTGTACAGTGCGCTACGTATGGGTTATGAAGCGGTTCAGTCTTTACTGGATCGGGCCTTACCCGATGCCGAACGGCAGGAAATATTCGATATAGTCACTTCCTGGCCAGGCGTAAGCGGCGCGCACGATCTTCGCACGCGGCAGTCAGGGCCGACCCGCTTTATTCAAATACATTTGGAAATGGACGATAACCTTCCGCTGGTTCAGGCGCATATTGTGGCTGAACATGTGGAGCAGGCCATTTTGCAGCGTTTTCCGGGATCAGATGTGATTATTCACCAGGATCCCTGTTCAGTGGTACCTCAAGGACGATAAGCGAATTAAAGCGGTGATATTTCGTTGTAAAAGAAGTGAGTCAGACCTTATTTTTGTGTATAAATTAACGCCATATGGTCTGACCTGAATCAATTCAGCAAGCCGCAGTTGATATAATATTGCAGCATAGATGCTTACTCCCTCGCGGAGTTTCTGGCCAACAGAACATTATTTTTGCATTCCTAAGTTCAGAGGTAGTCATGATTAAGAAAATCGGTGTGTTGACAAGTGGCGGTGATGCGCCGGGCATGAACGCAGCAATTCGTGGCGTGGTCCGGGCAGCATTGACTGAAGGTCTGGAAGTGGCGGGTATTTACGATGGTTATCTCGGCCTGTACGAAGACCGCATGATTCAACTCGACCGCTATAGCGTGTCTGACATGATTAACCGTGGCGGTACATTCCTTGGTTCTGCCCGTTTCCCGGAATTCCGTGAAGAACATGTCCGCGCCGTGGCTATTGAGAACATGAAAAAGCGCGGTATTGATGCGCTGGTCGTTATTGGCGGCGACGGTTCCTATATGGGCGCGAAGCGTCTGACAGAAATGGGCTTCCCGTGCATCGGCCTGCCAGGCACTATCGATAACGATGTTGCCGGTACTGACTACACCATCGGCTACTTCACCGCTCTGCATACCGTAGTTGAAGCCATTGACCGTCTGCGTGACACCTCTTCTTCTCACCAGCGTATTTCCATCGTCGAAGTGATGGGCCGTTACTGTGGCGACCTGACGCTGGCGGCGGCCATTGCAGGTGGTTGCGAATTTATCGTTCTGCCGGAAGTTGAGTTCAGCCGTGAAGATCTGGTGGCTGAAATCAAAGCGGGCATCGCGAAAGGTAAAAAACACGCGATCGTCGCCATCACTGAGCACATCTGCGATATTGATGAGCTGGCGAAATACATCGAAGCTGAAACGCAGCGCGAAACCCGTGCGACTGTCCTGGGTCATATTCAGCGCGGCGGTTCCCCGGTTCCTTACGACCGTATCCTTGCTTCCCGTATGGGCGCATACGCTATTGAACTGCTGCTGCAGGGCCACGGTGGTCGTTGTGTTGGCATCCAGAACGAGAAGATGGTCCACCATGACATCATTGATGCTATCGAGAACATGAAGCGCCCGTTCAAAGGCGACTGGCTGGAATGCGCTAAAAAACTGTATTGATTACCCTAAACGCCTTCCTCGAGAGGGCGTTTCTTTGCCTCCTGTTATTTCCTTAAGTTATAGCCAATCTTTTTTTATTCTTTAATCATTGGAGCTCTTTCTGGCAGGCTGAGCACATCAAAATACATAACCTGAGAGAGTGGGCGATGAATAAATGGGGCGTGGGGTTAACCTTGCTGCTGGCATCCGGCAGCGTTCTGGCAAAGGATATTCAGTTATTAAACGTTTCGTACGATCCGACGCGTGAATTGTACGAGCAGTACAACAAAGCGTTCAGCGCTCACTGGAAACAGGAAACGGGCGATAATGTCACGATTCGCCAGTCACATGGCGGCTCAGGTAAACAGGCGACATCGGTTATTAACGGCCTTGACGCCGATGTTGTGACGCTGGCGCTGGCTTATGATGTTGATGCGATTGCCGAGCGTGGCAGTATCGACAAAAACTGGATCAAACGTTTGCCGGATAACTCCGCACCTTATACTTCCACCATCGTTTTCCTGGTGCGTAAAGGCAACCCAAAACAGATTCATGACTGGAATGATTTAATTAAACCTGGCGTGTCGGTGATCACTCCAAACCCGAAAAGCTCTGGCGGTGCGCGCTGGAACTACCTTGCAGCGTGGGGTTATGCTCTGCATCAGAACGGTGGCGATCAGGCTAAAGCTCAGGAGTTCGTAAAAGCGCTGTATAAAAACGTTGAAGTGCTGGACTCCGGCGCGCGCGGTGCTACCAATACCTTTGTAGAACGTGGTATCGGCGATGTGCTGATTGCCTGGGAAAACGAAGCGCTGCTGGCGACGAACGAGTTGGGCAAAGATAAGTTCGAAATCGTAACGCCAGGCGAATCCATCCTTGCGGAGCCAACCGTGTCTGTTGTTGATAAAGTTGTCGAGAAAAAAGGCACGCAGAAAGTGGCGGAAGCTTACCTGAAATATCTCTACTCCCCGGAAGGGCAGGAGATTGCGGCGAAGAACTTCTACCGTCCGCGTGACAAAAACGTGGCGGCAAAATATGCGAACGAATTTCCGAAACTGAAACTGTTCACCATTGACGATGTCTTTGGCGGCTGGGCGAAAGCGCAGAAAGAGCACTTCTCCAACGGCGGCAAGTTCGACGAAATCAGCAAACGCTAATCCTCATCTTCCGGCGGCCCTTAAGAGGGCCGTTTTCGTTTTATCCCGACCGATCTCTGCGCTATGCTTCCTGTTCCTCCCTGTAAGGAGAGATCGATGAAAACAGTGCGCCTGTCTGGCATAGCGTTGTTGATTGTGGTGGCTGTGGCCGCCATAGGTGGTGAATACTGGTGGAACAGCAGCAAACGGGATGTGTTGCGTCATATTGTGCTTGAGCAATGTGTGCCGAATCAGCGCAACAACCATCTACCCGCTCCCTGTGCGCAGGTCAATCCCGACAGTGGATACGTGTTGCTTAAAGACCGCAACGGACCACTACAGTATTTGCTGATGCCAACGTACCGCATCAACGGTATTGAAAGCCCGCTGCTGTTGAAATCACACACACCCAATTTCTTCTGGCAGGCCTGGCAATCGCGCAGCATGTTGGGTAAAACGCGGGGGACGCCGCTGCCGGATAACGCCCTGTCGCTGACGATTAACTCTCGTGTCGGACGGACCCAGAACCATTTCCATATCCATATTTCTTGCCTGCGCGAAGACGTGCGCGTGAAGCTTGATCAGCAAGCCTCGCGTATCAGTAGTCAGTGGCTGGCCTTTCCGGGCGGCATTCTTGGGCATCCTTATCTGGCGCGCCGCGTGACCGAAGCCGAACTGGTACAGCGCAGCCCGTTTTTAATGCTGGCGGAAGAAGTGCCGCAAGCGCGTGAACATATGGGGCGTTATGGCATGGCGATGGTACACCAGGCTGACGGCTCGTTTGTGCTGCTGGCAACTGAGCGTAATCTGCTCGCCTTTAATCGTGGTTCCGCTGAGGAAATACAGGATCATCAGTGTAATATCCTGAAATAGCCCCACCAGATTTGGCGTTTACCAGGCAAGACTGTCGCCGTAGACTTGCCGACAAATTCTACAGGAGACAGGTATGTCGCTCTGGTTTACTCACCCTCTGTTTCTGCCTTCCGTCATCATCGGCCTCACTATCGTGCTGTGGGCTACGTCGTTGCTACCGGAATTCATCACGGCGCTGCTGTTTTTTGCCGCCGCGATGGTGGCGAAGATTGCGCCGCCGGATGTCATTTTCGGCGGTTTTGCCTCTTCTGCTTTCTGGCTGGTATTTAGCGGTTTTGTCCTTGGGGTCGCCATTCGCAAAACGGGGCTGGCTGACCGGGCCGCGCGGGCACTGTCGGCCAGGCTAACCGACTCGTGGTTGCAAATGGTCGCAAGCGTTGTACTACTGAGTTATGCGCTGGCGTTTGTCATGCCGTCGAACATGGGACGTATTGCTCTGCTGATGCCTATTGTGGCCGCGATGGCGGCTCGCGCAGGCATCAACGAAGGGACTCGCTCCTGGTATGGGCTGGCACTGGCGGTGGGGTTTCGCACCTTCCAGTTGTCGGCAACGATTTTGCCCGCCAACGTGCCCAATCTGGTGATGAGCGGGGCGGCGGAAGGATCCTACGGTATTCATCTCAACTATCTGCCGTATTTGCTGCTGCACACGCCGGTGCTGGGCATTCTGAAAGGCCTCATCCTGATTGGTCTCATCTGCTGGCTTTTCCCGGGACAGCCGCATGCGCCAAAAGACCTCACGCCGCCTGAACCCATGAGCCGGGAGGAGAAACGCCTCGCCTGGCTGCTGGCGGTGGTCTTAACGATGTGGGTCACGGAGAGCTGGCACGGCATTGGCCCGGCCTGGACGGGACTGGCGGCGGCCTGTATTACCCTGTTGCCGCGCGTAGGGTTTATCAATGGCGACGAGTTTTCCAGTGGAGTAAATATCCGTACCTGTATTTATGTTGCCGGTATTCTTGGGCTGGCCATTACGGTCACTCAGACGGGTATTGGGGCGGCAGTAGGTAACGCGCTGTTGCACATCATGCCGCTGGATCCGGCGCAGCCGTTTACCAGCTTCCTGGCGCTCACCGGCACGACGACTGCGCTCAACTTCATTATGACAGCTAACGGCGTGCCCGCACTTTTCACCACGCTGGCGCAGAGTTTTTCCGACGCAACGGGCTTCCCGCTGCTGTCAGTGATTATGATTCAGGTACTGGGCTATTCCACACCGCTACTGCCGTATCAGGCGTCACCGATCGTGGTGGCCATGGCGTTAGGTAAAGTGCCTGCCCGGGCGGGGATGTTGTTGTGTATTGCGCTGGCAGTGGCAACGTATCTGGTGTTGCTGCCGCTGGATTATGCGTGGTTTAGTGTGCTGGGGAAATTATAGTTCTGGTGCTGTTTGCCCCTCACACCGGCCTTTGTGAGGGGCAAATAAGTCGATACAACGATGAGGCGAACTACGACAACGCATTGATGACCTTGTGTATTACCGTTCTTAACCAGTTCAGCGGCATATCGTTATCACAACATGTATGCCACAACAGCGAGAGCGCAATTTCCGGCGTCTCAACCGGAACGGGGCTACAGCGTAAACCGTAATGAGAAGTCCAGTCGGCAGCCAGCCCGGAGGGGACGGTCGCTAAAGCAGGTATGCGTTTCAGAAGTGGTGGCAAAGAAGAAAAATGCGGCGTAACGTAACGAACTCTGCGTGATTTCCCCTGTAATGCTAACTGCTCATCGACGGCGCTCCATGTCGAACCACGATATGAAACCAGCACGTGATCGTGTTCTGTATAATCGTTCAGCGTCAGCGGTGCCTGCAGCGAAAGTTGGTCGGGGTGCCAGAACGTACAAAAGTTGAGTGATCGGAGCTTTTCACGCCTTAACGTGGCGGCATTGTTCTGACCAACCGAAATCGCCAGATCTATCTCCCTCTTGAGCACTTGCTCACCATCCCGGAAAGGATCGCTGGCCGTCACCTGCAACGTGATTCCCGGCGCTTCGCGTGTCACGTATGCCTGTAGTTCCGGCATTAGCCAGCGCTCCACCCAGTCGCTCATACCCAGACGAAACACATGATCTGCCGTCGCCGGGTTAAATGATGGCGGTTGAAAAAGAACATATTGCATCTGTTCCATCAGGGGACCGAGTGAAGTAATAAGCGCTTCTGCACGCGGCGTCGGTACCATACCTCCTGCGGTACGAACAAACAGCGGATCGTCAAACATTTCACGTAACCTGGCCAGCGCGTTACTGACTGCCGGTTGTCCCAGATGCAATTTTTCAGCGGTACGTGACACGCTGCCCTCCCGATGCAGGACAAGCAACACCGTCAATAAATTGAGATCGATACGATGAAAATCATTTTCCCTGATAGTGAACATTATATTAATCAATTTGAGTGATACAGGTTTGCTGAGGATACTGCTGGGCACGTTCAAATGACACTGTGATGAGGCAATTCTATGAAAATGATACTGGTGCTGGTTGCGACACTCCTCTTTTCCAGTCAGATTCTGGCCGCCGGGCAGACGAGTGCGCTCGATGAGCAGGCCCCCGGTTACTATCGCATGAAACTGGGCAAATTGCGCATTACCGCCGTATCCGACGGCACGGTGACGGTACCCCTGAATACACTCCTGACTAACATCTCACCGGAAAAATTACGTCAGGGGATGGCCCGCGAGGCAATGACGCCGCAAGCAGAGACGTCGATTAACGCCTATGTCATCGACGATGGCAAAAAACGTGTTTTAGTGGATACCGGCGCCGGTGAGCTATTCGGTAGCCGGGGCGGGCATCTGCTGGAGAATCTTGCAGCAGCAGGCTATCCGGCTGAATCCATTGATGATGTATTGCTGACCCATATTCATGCCGATCACTCCGGGGGGGTATCACGCGCTGGCAAGCCTGCCTTCCCTAACGCTGACGTGTATGTGGACAAACGCGATGTCGATTTCTGGCTTAATCCGGCTAACGTCACTAAGGTGGAGCCAGGTGAGGCGCACACTTTTGCTGAAAGCGAGAAAACGCTTCGTCCGGTTATCAATGCCGGGCGGTTAAAAACATTCCTGGCGCCAGCAACACCCGTGGAGGGTATTCGTGCTGAATCGACTGCGGGGCACACGCCGGGCAGCGTGCTTTATCGCGTGGAAAGTGAAGGTCAGACGCTGGTTTTATGGGGCGATATTATCCATGCCAAAGCAGTACAAATGCCTGATCCGCACGTGGCAATACATTTTGATGTTAACCGCCAGCAGGCCATTGCAACGCGGGAACGTGTACTTAACCAGGCTGCGGACCAGGGATATTGGGTCGCTGCCGCGCATATTTCATTTCCGGGTTTTGGCCACGTGAAGCGCGAGGAGAAAGGGTATCGCTGGGTGGAGAACAATTATACGACCCAGTTAGGGCAATAGCCTGCATACTCTCCTGATGCCCGGCCGGGGGATTAAATGACCTGAGAGCATATCTCTCCCCCTGAGGGGAGAGATAATGTGAACACTGCCCGCCTTAACAGCAAGGAAGTGTTCAGCGGGACAAGCGAATTACGCTTTTGCCGCTTCTGCTGCTTTAACGATCACCGCGAAAGCGTCAGCTTTCAGGGATGCACCGCCAACCAGCGCGCCGTCGATATCCGGCTGGGTGAACAGTTCAGCAGCGTTAGCCGCGTTAACGGAGCCGCCGTACTGAATGATAACCTGCTCAGCCACTTTCGCATCTGCTTTAGCGATGTGGTCACGGATGAATTTGTGAACCGCCTGAGCCTGAGCCGGAGTCGCAGATTTGCCAGTACCGATTGCCCAAACCGGTTCGTAAGCGATGACCGCACCTTCGAATGCCGCAGCGCCCTGAGTTTTCAGAACCGCGTCGATCTGACGTGCGCACACTTCTTCGGTTTTGCCCGCTTCGTTTTCTGCTTCGGTTTCACCAATGCACAGAACCGGAATCAGACCTTGTTCTTTCAGAACGGCGAATTTTTTAGCAATCAGTTCGTCAGATTCTGCGTGGTAAGTACGACGCTCGGAGTGGCCGATAATGATGTACTGCGCGCCGATATCTTTCAGCATTTCAGCGGAGGTTTCGCCGGTGAATGCGCCAGAAAGGTTAACGTCGACGTTCTGAGCGCCCAGAATAATGTGGCTGCCTGCAGCGGCTTGCTTAGCCAGATCCAGGTACATGGCCGGCGGAGCGATAGCAACGCCACAACCTGTAACGCCAGCCAGCTCTTTACGCAGGTTAGCTACCAGTTCGTTTACCATGTGGCGGCTGCCGTTCAGTTTCCAGTTACCCATCACTAAAGGATGTCGCATTTGAATTCTCCACGCTATAAGAGCGAATTTAAGTAAGATGTCTACCCGTCAGGGTAGTTTGGTCTGTGAGACAGTATAGAGATTCGTCGCCGGAAAGGCTTTGCTTTTTGTCATTTATTGTCGCCTTCGAGGCTTTCAGATAGCGCCAGCTTAATCGGTTCAACAGCGAAGGTCAGCCCCTTTTCGCCGTCATCTGCTACAACATAACGGATCGCTCCTTCCGTTTCGGCATACCAGAGCTTGTTTTTGCCGTTGTTCAGTAATTTTTGCAGCTTTTGCAGGCTTTGCGCTTTGGTCAGCGTTGGCGAAAACGCGCGAATCAATGCCGCCATATACTCCTGAGCTTTGGCTTTTGCCGCTTTTTGCTCGGGCCCGCGAACCGGTAGCCAGGTCATCTGCATCGATTTAATTTTCAACGTGCCGCGTTCCAGCGCCGTGGAGGCGTACAGGTTATCGTTAATTTTGGTCGCTGCGCGGGTCAGACGTTCGGTATCACTACGCGAATCGACAGCGCGAAATTCGTTGAGCTGCAGGTCGGGGTTATCTTCATTAAATTTTTCCCTGAACTGGCTGATGGATTGCTCGAATGTGGGGGCGCCCGGCAGCAGATACGGGGCCGCCGCAGCAGGTGGCGTATCCTCTGCGATGGCATAATGGTTGATGAAAAGCATCGTAAACAGGAGCCACCAGGTTTTCATTAACATCGTCCTCACTTCACTTTGTTCACGATTAAAACGATAACAGTCTGGCTTGTCAAAAACTCACGCGACCAGGGTAAACTACGCAGCACTACAATTAAAGGAACCTTACATGGGTATTCAGCAGTGGTTGTTCTCATTTAAAGGCCGCATTGGTCGTCGTGATTTCTGGATCTGGACCATCATCTGGGTGCTGGCGATGGCGGTGTTGTTTTACGCAGTCAGTTTTGAATTTCTGGCCAGCCAGAATGCCGCGTTTATGCTGGTTTGCCTGCTCTGGCCAACCGCGTGTGTGATTGTGAAACGGCTGCATGACCGTAATAAGTCTGGCAGTTGGTCGTTGTTATTTATTCTTGCCTGGATGCTGCTGGCTGGGCACTGGGAGATACTGGGCGGTACGTGGCAATGGATTGTTGGCCGCTTCGTGCCAGTGCTGATTATGGTGACGATGCTCATCGATCTGGGTGCGTTTATCGGCACCCAGGGCGAGAATAAATTTGGCAAGGATACGCTTGAAGTACAGTTCCGCTGATCACCAGTAGTGTTCAGCGGTGATATGGCCCGGACGGCGGCGCAGATGTTTCGCCATCTGCCGGGTCTCTTTGAGTAACTGCTGTGTATCGCGCACCATCTGCGGGTTGCCGCAGAGCATCACGTGGCTGGTTTCGGTATTCATGGGCAATCCCACCGCTTCTTCCAGGGCGCCGTTCTCAATTAGCGCAGGTACACGCCCTGTGAGCGATCCGGGCACAGTTTCCCGGCTGACTACCGTTTGAATCCGCAATTTACCCTCATAGCGTTTCTGCAGTTCAAGCATCAGCGGCAAATAGCTTAAATCTGCGGCGTAACGCACCGCATGTACCAGCACCAGGTTATTAAAGCGATCCAGGTCCTTACCTTCCTGCAGGATCGACAAATAAGGCCCGATCGCAGTCCCGGTCGCCAGCATCCACAGCGTGTCGCAGTCTGGCACCTCTTCGAGAACAAAGAACCCTGCCGCCTCGCTGACGATAAGCACCTCATCGCCTGGCGTCAGTGCGGCCAGACGCGGACTGAGTTTACCCTCGGGGACGGTGACAAGATAAAACTCCAGATCGGGGTTGCCCGGCGCATTGACGTAGGAGTAGGCACGCTGTACCCGCTCACCGTCGATTTCGAGGCCCAGCTTGGCAAATTGTCCGGCGGTGAAGGGATGAACGGGGGCATGAACGGTCAGGCTGAACAACGCGTCGGTCCAGAACTCGACTTTTACAACTTTTCCTGTAACCCAGTCGGCCATGATTTTCTCCTGTTCAGAATCATTGCTTTATCTTCGTCGTGAATGGGAAGGATTTCCAGCCCCGGTCAGGAAGGAAGGCTCTATTGATCAAATAATTTACAGGCTAATGCAGCTGCATTTAATGTATCGCTAACGGTGCGAAGAAGGAAAATTTGATGAAGAGATGGGGATGGCTTTTGGCCGTTACGGCATGTTTTACGTCAGTCCATGCGGCAGAACCGACACTGAACTGGGATGCCATGATTCATCTGGATGCGGAGGATCTGGCGGAGGAAGGGATCGCGGAACACTACGTTCAGGATGTTCTGCCGACATTACGCCAGTACGTTGCGCAGCCGCTGGAGGTCAGTGAACAGCTTGATAACAACGCCGCCATTTACAACGTCTCAGCCGGTGGTCAACAGTACGCTATCTCCTCTCCACAAATAAGCGAAGCGGATTCGTGGGGAAGAGCGACGTGGGCATTTTTTGATATCGTGAATCGCCAGCTTAGCGCAAGCGATTACCGTTTTTATGCTTTCTACAATGGCAATGACCTTTGCGGAATGTTTTTGACCAGACAAGCTTATCAACATTATGTTGATGGATTAAGCCGGATGTCCAGAAATACGGAGATACCTTATATCCCTACAGCGCAAGCGCCGTGGTATGGGCAACCGCATTAAATCCGCTCTTCCTTGAGCGTACTGCTTACAGAATGTGCGTCTGCACGTCCGGGTCTTTGCGATCCAGATAGTGGATAGACTGGATGCGGCGAATGGTGCGCGATTTTCCGCGAATCAGCAGGGTTTCGGTGGTAGCGATATTGCCTTTGCGGCTAATGCCGTCCAGCAGGTCGCCTTTGGTAATCCCGGTTGCTGAGAAAATCACGTTGTCGCTACGTGCCATCTCATCCAGTCGCAGTACTTTATCGGCTTCAATGCCCATCGCCTGGCAGCGAGCCAGCTCGATTTCCCCAATACGACGGTTCTCTTCGCTGTCGCCTTTTACGTGATGACGTGCCAGCAAGCGGCCATTCATATCGCCATCGAGCGCGCGGATAACGGCGGCTGAAACGACACCTTCCGGCGCGCCACCAATACCATAAAGGACATCGACTTCACTGTCCGGCATGCAGGTCAGAATGGAGGCTGCAACGTCGCCATCAGGAATGGCGAAAACGCGCACGCCAAGCTTCTGCATTTCAGCGATGGTGGCGTCGTGGCGAGGTTTGGCCAGAATCGTTACCGTCAGCTCACTGAGCGGTTTACCGAGCGCATTAGCCACATTTCGCAGATTATCGGCAAGCGGCAGGTTGAGGTCGATAGTGCCTTTTGCGCCAGGGCCGACAATCAATTTTTCCATGTACATATCCGGCGCATTGAGGAAGCAGCCTTGATCACCCACCGCCAGTACTGCCAGGGCATTAGCCTGTCCCATGGCGGTCATGCGGGTGCCTTCAATCGGGTCAACGGCGATATCCACCGCATCGCCTTTACCGGTACCGACTTTTTCACCGATATAGAGCATTGGGGCTTCGTCGATTTCCCCTTCGCCAATCACAATGGTGCCGTCGATATTGACCTGGTTAAGCATGATGCGCATGGCGTGAACGGCAGCACCGTCGGCGGTATTTTTGTCGCCGCGACCCAGCCACTTATAGCCAGCCAGCGCCGCTGCTTCGGTCACGCGGGAAAATTCAATGGCAAGTTCTCGTCTCATAGCAAACTCGTGAAGTGAAAGAAATTGCGCGAAGTTTAACACAGAGAGCAGGCATGGGGGCGGTCTGGCGCCTCGTCATGGATCTCTCCCCAAAGTGGCGAGGAGACGAGCCGGACAGTTTTTTTCGACGCAGAGGATGAGCGTGCGGGGCAGGTTTTCACCCTCTCCCCGGCGGGGAGAGGGTAGGGGGAGATTACTTGTCGTGTTCTTCCCATGCCAGGGCGCGTTTCACCGCTTTTTTCCAGCCGTCATAACGGTAATTACGTTCGGTGGTTTCGATTCCCGGACGGAATTCGCGCTCAATGATCGCTTTTTCCTGTAGCTCGTCCAGGTTTTGCCAGAAGCCCACCGCCAGGCCAGCCAGGTAAGCTGCGCCCAGAGCTGTCACTTCACGCACTTCCGGACGCTCAACACGAGTACCCAGAATGTCGGACTGGAATTGCATCAGGAAGTTGTTGGCAACCGCACCGCCGTCCACGCGCAGGGCGTGCAGACGAATGCCGGAGTCAGCCTGCATCGCTTCCAGTACATCACGCGTCTGATAAGCAATGGATTCCAGCGTTGCACGAATAATATGGTTCGCGTTAACGCCACGAGTCAGGCCGAAGATCGCACCACGTGCATACGGGTCCCAGTACGGTGCGCCAAGGCCGGTAAAGGCAGGCACTACGTATACGCCGTTGGTGTCTTTCACTTTGGTGGCGAAATATTCTGAGTCAAATGCATCGCTGATCAGTTTCATCTCATCGCGCAGCCACTGAATGGACGCACCTGCCATGAACACTGCACCTTCCAGCGCGTAATTCACTTCGCCACTCGGTCCGCATGCGATGGTCGTCAGCAGACCATTTTCTGATTTCACCGCTTTCTCGCCGGTGTTCATCAGCATAAAGCAGCCGGTGCCGTAGGTATTCTTCGCCATCCCTTCTTTGACGCACAGCTGGCCGAACAGTGCTGCCTGTTGGTCACCAGCGATCCCGGCGATAGGAATACGTGTACCGCCTTTACCACCAATGTTGGTCTGGCCATACACTTCGGATGATTTACGCACTTCGGGCAGCATGGCGCGTGGGATATCCAGCGCATCCAGCATTTTGTCATCCCAGTCCAGATCATGGATGTTGAACAGCATCGTACGGGAGGCGTTGGTATAGTCAGTAACGTGTACGCGGCCCTGGGTCATTTTCCAGATAAGCCAGGTGTCGACGGTACCGAACAGCAGCTCGCCACGCTTCGCACGTTCGCGAGAACCTTCAACATGATCGAGAATCCATTTCACTTTGGTGCCGGAAAAGTACGGGTCAACCACCAGGCCTGTTGCGTTGCGCACGTACTCTTCCATGCCATCACGTTTGAGCTGCTCGCAGATTTCTGAGGTACGGCGGCACTGCCAGACAATAGCGTTATAGATAGGCTTACCGGTTTCGCGCTCCCAGACTATGGTCGTTTCGCGTTGGTTGGTGATACCAATCGCGGCGATTTCATCTGAGTTGATATCCGCTTTAGCCAGCACCTCTACCAGCGTGGAGCTTTGCGTTGCCCAGATTTCCATTGGGTCATGCTCAACCCAGCCTGGCTTAGGATAGATTTGTTCGAATTCGCGCTGCGAAACGCTGATGATGTTGGCGTCATGATCCATTACGACGGCGCGGGAGCTGGTGGTACCCTGGTCCAGCGCAACGATATATTTCTTTTCAGTCATGATTTATGTCCCGTAGTCACATTACAGCGGAGCTTTTTGTTGTGAAGTCGTGGTGGCGTCTTTTTCATCTTCCACAGCACAAACGTCACACGGTAAGTTGCGGCCAATCAGTTTACGATAACCGAAGGCACCCAGTGATGCGCCGACAATAGGCCCAAACAGCGGTACGAGGAAGTAAGGAATATCTTTCCCACCGGTGAAGGCGACATTGCCCCAGCCTGCCAGCCAGGCGAACGCTTTCGGGCCGATATCGCGAGCTGGGTTCATCGCAAACCCGGTCAGCGGGCCCATAGAGGCACCAATAACAGCAATCAGCAGGCCAATCAGCAGCGGTGCCAGCGGGCCACGCGGGATCCCGTTGCCATCGTCACCCAGCGCCATAATGACGCCCATCAGAACCGCAGTAATCACCATTTCAACAGCAAAGGCCTGGAAGAAATTGATGTGCGGATTAGGGTAAGTTGAGAAAATGCCTGCCAGATCGAGACTTTCGACGCTGCCACGCACCATATGGTGAGTTTGTTCGAAATCGAAGAAAAGATTGTAATAAAGCCCGTAAACAAGTGCAGCCGCGCAGAATGCGCCAGCAAATTGAGAAGCAATAAAGGGGACAACTTTGCGCCCGTCGAAGCAGGCAAACAGCCACAATGCAATGGTCACAGCCGGATTAAGATGTGCGCCGGAAACCCCTGCGGTCAGGTAAATGGCCATCGCCACGCCCAGACCCCAAATGATACTGATTTCCCACTGTCCGAAGCTGGCACCTGCTACTTTAAGTGCCGCAACGCAGCCCACACCGAAGAAAATCAACAACCCGGTACCGAGAAACTCGGCGATGCACTGACCTTTTAAGGTTGAGGTTTGACTCATAATCGGATCCTGCAAAGAGTTTAATGGTTATAGTTTGCATGGAGGAAGAAGACTCCACGATGCCGTGTAGACATACTGTTAATTTATCGTTAACGAGCAAAAACGAGAAATATCGAAATCAAAATGTGTGTACTGCGTCAATAAAATGAGCGTTTTCGCGCAATGAGGTGCGTTTGCGAAGGGTGGCGAAGTGTGAGCTGAATCATTTTTGTAACCCGCAATTTAACAATTTATTGAAACGGACTGCAATTGCTCCAGGTTTAGACTGAAAAGTGTTGCAAAGCGCGATCTGCGCGGGTTGTCGCTGGACAGAGGCTAAAGGGCTTCATACAATCGGGTACCAAGACCGTGCGCTAAATACATTAAGGCGTCGCCGTTCACGGAACGCGGATTTACCCGAGTGGTATATACCCATCAACGCCTTGCAATTCAGGAGAGGTATGACGATGTCATTAGAAGTATTCGAGAAGCTGGAAGCGAAAGTACAGCAGGCGATTGATACCATCACGCTGCTGCAGATGGAAATCGAAGAGCTGAAAGAGAAGAACAACACTCTGTCTCAGGAAGTACAGTCCGCACAGCATGATCGCGAAGAACTGGCGCGTGAAAACAACCAGTTGAAAGAACAGCAGCATGGCTGGCAGGAGCGTCTGCAGGCACTGCTGGGCCGTATGGAAGAAGTCTGATTACGCTTCATCTTTCGTGCCGTAGTGGCGTTAGCTGCGCTCACTCATTCCAGTCACATAATTGCCTGTGTTCCTGGGGATTCGCTCAGTTGCCGCCTTGCTACACGATCTATTCCGCGTGACCGTTCTGGCTTTCTTTTATGGAGCGGTACAGGGCATAAAAAAGGCACCTTGCGGTGCCTTTTTTGATCACTCGATATCCAGTGGATCTTCGGAAAGGATTATCCCGGTGTTGTCCGCATAGAGATGGTCGCCGGAAAAGAAGGTCACACCGCCGAAATTGACGCGAATATCGCTTTCGCCAATGCCTTCTCCTGCGGCACCAACCGGAATCGCGGCAATGGCCTGAATACCAATGTCCAGCTCTTCCAGGTCATCAACCTGACGCACCGCGCCATAGACCACAATCCCTTCCCACTCGTTTTGCAAAGCGATGCGCGCCAGGTCTGCATCGATTAACGCACGACGTACAGAACCACCGCCATCGACCAGCAGTACACGACCACGGCCATTTTCTTCGAGCAGATCGTACAGCAACCCGTTATCCTCGAAACATTTCACCGTGATGATTTGACCGCCAAACGACGACCGTCCGCCAAAATTGGAGAACAGGGGTTCCACGACGTTGACATCTTCCTGGTAGATGTCACAGAGCTCAGACGTATCGTATTTCATAGGCTTAACGTTCAGTTGCTGCGAGAGTAGTCAGTATATCGCGCATCACGCATTGTTGGCAAAATCATCAATTGTTAATTGACTTTTGTCAGTTAAAAATGCGTCTGGCTCAGCATAATTCCAGCCACAAACAACAGGTTAGTCAGTAAAGCCCCTTTTACGGTGCGTTCGAGCATCGGCGGCATGGCTTTCGGATCCTGCTCGCGCATCACAAAACGCGCCTGTTTTAACAGCAACGGCGCGGCAAGGATGAACAGCCAACCCCATACGCTATGCAGTGACAGCAGATTAAACAGCGCCAGGCAGAGAAGGGCTCCGGCCAGCAGCCCCGCATGGTAGCGGCGCGCGTTCACTGGCCCTAAGCGCACCACAAGTGTGATTTTGCCATTGGCACGATCGCTATCGATATCACGCAGATTGTTGATATTCAGAACCGCCGTCGCCAGCAAACCGCACGCCGTAGCCGGTAAGATAATCGCAGGGATCAACATATGCGTTTGCAGATACCAGCTTCCCATTACGCTCAGCCAGCCAAAAAAGATCAGTACCGAAACGTCGCCAAGGCCGATATAGCCGTAAGGGCGTTTGCCGATGGTGTAGGTAATCGCGGCGATGATAGACAGTGCGCCCAGCGCCACAAAGCCGATGAAATCCGTCAGGGTTTGCGAGGCCGCCAGAAGCAACAGCAGGCCGGAAATGCAGCTCAGGACAATGACAATGATGAGCGCACGCTTCATCTGCTCAAGCGAAATCGCCCCTTTTTGCATGCCACGCAACGGCCCAATACGGTCAGGCTTGTCGCTGCCTTTGACCGCATCGCCATAATCATTGGCGAGGTTGGAGAGGATTTGCAGCAATCCGGCGGTGCTTAATGCCAGTACAGCAACCAGCGGATCGAAGAAACCCTGCCACCAGGCCAGCGCTGTCCCTACCACGATAGCGGCAAACGCCAGCGGCAGTGTTTTTGGGCGCAGGCTTTCCAGCCATGCCTGAGTGCGGCTCAAAGGTTGTGCGTCAGTCATAGTCACCAGCCAGTAATAAAAAATGGGGGCATAAGCCCCCATCGAAAATGATGAAAACGTTGTGGCTGCGATTATAAGATAAAACGGCTCAGATCTTCATCTGCCACTAAAGCATCAAGGTGTTTACTCACATAGTCGGCGTCGATGGTGATGGTTTCGCCATTCAGGTCGCTTGCATCGTAGGAAATGTCTTCCATGAGGCGCTCCAGAACGGTGTGCAGACGGCGAGCACCGATGTTTTCGGTGGTCTCGTTCACCTGCCAGGCCGCTTGCGCGATGCGTTTAATACCGTCGTCAGTGAAATCAATGTTAACGCCTTCTGTGGCCATCAACGCTTTGTACTGCACGGTAACCGATGCGTTTGGTTCGGTCAGAATGCGTTCAAAGTCTTCCGTGGTCAGTGCCTTGAGTTCAACACGAATAGGCAGACGACCCTGCAGTTCCGGGATCAGGTCGGACGGGCTGGCCACCTGGAATGCACCGGAGGCGATAAACAGGATGTGGTCGGTTTTGACCATGCCGTGCTTGGTGGAAACGGTACAGCCTTCTACCAGCGGCAGCAGGTCGCGCTGGACACCTTCGCGGGAGACATCCGGGCCGGAAGTGTTACCGCCGCGCTTACAGATTTTGTCGATTTCGTCGATGAAGACGATACCGTGCTGCTCAACTGCGTCGATTGCATCTTGTTTCAGCTCTTCCGGGTTCACCAGCTTCGCCGCTTCTTCTTCGATAAGCAGCTTCATCGCATCTTTAATTTTCAGCTTACGTGGCTTCTGCTTTTGCCCGCCCAGATTCTGAAACATGGACTGCAGCTGGCTGGTCATCTCTTCCATTCCCGGAGGCGCCATGATCTCCACACCCATCGGCGACGCAGCGAGATTGATTTCAATTTCCTTGTCGTCGAGCTGTCCTTCACGCAGTTTTTTGCGGAAAGACTGACGTGCGGCAGACGGTTCAGCGGCAGCTTCTGGTTGTCCCCAGTTATTTTTTGCCGGGGGGATCAGTACGTCCAGAATACGTTCTTCCGCCATCTCTTCGGCGCGATAGCGGTTTTTCTCGATGGACTGCATGCGAACCATTTTCACAGCAGCATCGGTAAGATCGCGGATAATGGAATCCACTTCTTTACCGACATAGCCCACTTCGGTGAATTTGGTTGCTTCAACTTTAATAAATGGCGCGTTCGCTAGTTTCGCCAGACGGCGGGCAATTTCGGTTTTACCAACACCGGTTGGCCCGATCATCAGAATGTTTTTCGGAGTCACTTCATGGCGCAGCTCTTCATCAAGCTGCATACGACGCCAGCGGTTACGCAGGGCAATCGCCACGGAACGCTTCGCCGCATCCTGACCGATAATGTGTTTGTCCAGTTCGCTGACAATTTCGCGTGGGGTCATTTCAGACATGAGGGATCCTTACGCCTTGGTGGTCAATTCTTCGATGGTGTGGAAGTGGTTAGTGTAGATGCAGATATCACCGGCGATGTTCAACGCTTTCTCGGCGATATCGCGCGCGCTGAGGTCGGTATTTTCCAGCAGCGCACGGGCAGCCGCCTGGGCATACGGGCCACCAGAACCAATAGCGATGAGGTCATTTTCCGGCTGCACAACGTCACCGTTACCGGTGATGATTAGTGAGGCCGTTTCATCGGCCACGGCCAGCAACGCTTCCAGTTTGCGCAGCATACGGTCGGTACGCCAGTCTTTGGCCAGTTCCACCGCCGCTTTTACCAGATGCCCCTGGTGCATCTCCAGCTTACGTTCAAAAAGTTCAAACAACGTGAAGGCATCAGCCGTGCCCCCGGCAAAGCCTGCGATGACTTTGTCGTTGTACAGACGGCGGACTTTTTTCACATTGCCTTTCATAACGGTGTTGCCCAGTGTCGCCTGGCCATCACCAGCGATAACGACATGGCCGTTACGGCGTACGCTTACTATTGTTGTCACGAGCAGACCCCCTGGTTACGAATGCAGAATATGAGCCCCGTAGTGATACGGGGCAGAATGCAAGTATAGATGGGGGAGATTTTGGGGGTTTCAACCCCCGGCGGCGAGACGGATGCAGTTTGTGTGACCGGCCATTTTCAGACGGCTGATGGTGCCGTCTGCGTTATCTTTGCCTTTAACCGGGCCGATAACCACACGATTCCAGCCGTTATTGCTGGTGATGCGAGAATCAAACCCTTCAAAGGCAAGCTGGGCACGAACGGTCTCTGCCTGGTCAGCACCTTTGAAGGAACCACACTGTACCATCCAGCGACGTTCGTCTTTTTTCTCGGCCGTTTGCTTTGCTGTTTCTTCATGCGTTACCGGTGCTGCCTGCTGCGTTTTCGGCGCGCTTGCCGTGGTGTGCGCTGGGGTTTGCAGCAGATCCTGGTACGGCTGTTGACTGGCTGCGGACGGTTTTTGCTGCGGCGTCTGCTTCGGTGCCTGCACTGGCGTGGTTTGCGCAGTACGTGGCTGCTCTGTAGCCCGCGGTGGCGTGCGCGTAGGTTGCTCAACCTGTACGTTGCTCCACTGCTGTTGTTGCATCTGCTGCTGTACCTGTTGTTGCGCCTGACGCTGACGTTGCAGCGTTTGCTGACGCTGCTCCTGCGTCTGCTCGTTCCACGGTACTTCGTTCAACTGCGTAGGCTGCTGGCGCATATCTGCCTGCATTTGTGCCAGTAACTGACGTTGCTCATTTGTCAGTTGTTCCGGTTTTTCCACTTCACCACCCGCAGACGGTTCGGTAGGCGCACGTACGCCTGGCTGGCGGCTTTCCAGCTCTTTGATGTAACGCCAGCGCTCTTCCGGTTTTGGCGGCAGGCCATTGCCTGCAACCTTCTGGCTTTGCAGCGTTTCAGATTCTTCTTTCTTGTGGTGGGTAATAAAGTACAGGCCACCGATAAAAGCTACCAGTACTGCGGCGGCAATCGCGACCATTGCGGGCGAGACAGCGGATACGCTACGTTGCTTCTTCCTTGAGCTACTATTTTTTTGCCGCGAAGGAGCCGACTGGCTGCGGCGTACATAATCTCGTTGTGCCACTATCGTTTCGCTGTATTTATTTCGTTTATCAGCCCGCCATGTTACTTAAGCGACGGGCTTTTGACCAGAAGAGGGATTCCGATAACGCATTTACGTTAAGTCAACGCTTTAGTTGACCCACGAATGACCAATTCGCAATCCAGTAATCGGGAGCCACTGCTTACTGTATGCCCTTGTAACTGTTCAAGTAGTAACAGCATTGCTTCACGACCGATATCGAAACGCGGCTGAGCGACGGTGGTGAGAGGAGGATCGCAGAATTCCGCCAGTGAAATATTATCGAAACCGATAATAGACAAATCATTCGGCACTTTCAGGCCGCGGCGCTTCGCATAAGACAACGCACCGAGCGCCATGACGTCGCTGTGACAGAATACCGCAGTAGGCGGCTTCGGCAGAGTGAGTAACCGTTCCAGCGCCTCGCCTCCGGCGGCAAAGGTAAAATCGCCACGAGCAATATAATGCGGGTCAACGGTAATGCCGGATCGACGCAGCGCCTGTACATAGCCTTGCAGGCGGTAGTGGCACAGCGGCATCTCTTCCGGGCCGGCAATGCACCCAATATATTGATGCCCCTGCTCGCGCAGGTAATTCACGGCATTGAAGGCGGCGGTCAGGTTGTCGATATGTACCGTGGGCAGTTCCAGTTCCGGGGCAAATTCATTCGCCATCACCATTGGCGGCAGGTTACGTTGCTCTTCGATGCTGGCATCAAAAGGCAAGCGCGAACCGAGCAGCAACATCCCGTCTATCTGCTTAGTGATGATTAAATCTATAAAGGTTTTTTCTTGCTGATTCTGATGAGCACAATCGCCGATCAAGACCAGATAGCCATTTTCTGCGGCAGTTACTTCGATACCACGGATAATTTCACTAAAAAACGGATCGCAAATATCCGGCACGATCACCAGGATCGTCCGGGATTCATTACGTTTAACGTTACGTCCCATCGACTGCGGTAAATAACCCACTTCCATTGCCGCCTGCTCAACCCGATTGCGGGTTGCCTGCGACACTTTATCCGGGTTCATTAACGCACGGGACACCGTTGCCGTAGATACCTTCGCTTTAACGGCAACATCTTTCATGGTCGCGGCTGCAACCTGATTCCTGGTCTTCACCTTCTTCTCCTCGCATGCGCGGCGCAGGCGCAGACACATTTTTATCAGATAGTTAATCTAATCGGTTACAGAATTTTCATTAAAAATGTGATGAAAGTTGAATTTTTCGAGGTGCCTCGCAACCTTAGCCCTCGATGGGGTCCACGTCCAGCACCCACTTCACTTTCCGGGCTTCGGGTAAGGTGTTGATAAGCGTGAGCGTGCCGCTGACAATTTGTTGCAGGCGTACTCGCGAAGGATGTTGCAGCAGGAGCTGCCAGCGCCAGCGTCCGGCACGCTTGGGCGCCAGTGCCGGAACCGGGCCAAGCACCCAAAGATGCTGGTCTGCCAGTGGGCTGGATTGCAGCAGGTTTTTCAACTGTTGCAGGAACAGCGGTGCCTGCTGATTGTTATGATCTTCCGCACGGATAAGCACATGGCTGGTCCAGGGGGGAAGCTGGAGCGTTTGGCGCTCCGCCAGCGCCTGCTCAGCGAAAGTGTCGTAACCTTTATGCAGAAGCGTCTGCAATAACGGGTGTTCCGGATGGTGGGTCTGCAGTACCACTTCGCCCTGTTTCCCCGCGCGTCCGGCCCGCCCGGAGACCTGAGTATAAAGCTGCGCAAAGCGTTCTGCTGCGCGGAAATCGGCGGAGAAGAGCGCGCCATCAACATCCAACAGGGCAACCAGCGTGACGTCAGGGAAATGGTGCCCCTTCGCCAGCATCTGCGTGCCGATAAGAATACGCGCGCCGCCACGATGTACTTCTGCCAGATGTTGTTCGAGCGCTCCTTTTCGACTGGTGGTATCCCGGTCGATACGCGACAGTGGAACCCCCGGAAAAAGCGGGGTAAGCGCCTGTTCCAGTTGCTCTGTTCCCAGTCCGACCGGCATCAGGTGGGTTGAGCCACAGGAGGGGCATTGCCGTGGCACCTGGCGCTGGCTGTCGCAATGGTGGCAGCGTAAATGCTGTTGAGCCTGGTGTAACGTGTAGTAATGATCGCAACGCGGACATTCGGCAATCCAGCCGCAGTCGTGACACAGCAGCGCCGGCGCGAAACCTCGACGGTTCAGGAACAAGATGACCTGATTGCCAGCCTGCAAGTGCTGGCGCATGCGATTAACAAGGGCAGGAGAGAGTCCTGCCTGTAGCGCCTGACCTTTTAGATCCAGAACATGCTGCATAGCGGGACGGGCGTTGCCGGCGCGGCGCGTCAGGCGCAGCATTTTATATTTTCGCGCGCGCACATTATGGAGCGTCTCCAGTGCGGGCGTCGCCGAGCCGAGTATGATCGGAATCTGCTCGCTATGGGCACGGTAAACGGCCAGATCGCGCGCATGGTAGCGCCAGCCTTCCTGCTGTTTATAAGAGCTGTCATGCTCTTCATCGATAACGATCACGCCCAAATTTTTAAAAGGGGTAAACAGTGACGAGCGTGTGCCAATGACAATCGCCGCTTCGCCGTTTTTGGCTTTTAACCAGGCTGACAGGCGTTCACTGTCATTTAATCCGGAATGCAGTACCTCGACCGGGGCAGAAAAGCGTTCGCGAAAACGGGCGATGGTCTGCGGCGTCAGGCCGATTTCTGGCACCATCACCAGCGCCTGTTTCCCCTGTGCCAGCACATTCTCCAGTACGCTGAGATAGACTTCCGTTTTGCCAGAGCCGGTTACGCCCGCCAGCAGCCAGGCTGAGAATTGATCCGCTGCACTGTGGATCGCACCCACTGCCGTTGCCTGTTCAGTATTCAGCCGCAGACGCTCGCCGCAAACGGAAAAGCCGTGTCGCCAGTCATGATGCGCTGGCTCCTCACTGGCGAGCTCTGCCAGCCCTTTAGTGCGTAATGACTGGAGCGCGGCGTCGTTGAACTCAAGCTCTGCAACCTGATGACGCCAGATGCGTCCCTGGCGCAGGGCTGCCAGCGCCTGTTGCTGTTTTGGCGAACGTTTAAGGCTATTAAGATCAATTGCCTGCCCTTGCTCGGTGGCAAACCAGAACCACTGTACTGCCGCACTGGCGGGTTTACCCTGCCGTAGTGGTACAGGAATGGCGTTGAAAAGCACATCGCCAATGGCGTGGTGATAATAGTCTGCCGCCCAGAGCAGAAGCCGCCAAACCGGGACGGAAAAGACGGGGTCGCTGTCCAGCACCTCGAGCACGCTTTTTAGCTCATCGAGCGGCAGTTCGCTGGTCTCACCAACGGCGACTACAATCCCCACTCGCTGCTGGGTACCAAAGGGCACCCGCACCCGGCAGCCCGCGCTGGCGACCATGCTATCGGGAAGCAGGTAGTCAAAGGTGCGGGGCAACGGTACGGGTAGCGCTACATGGGCGACGGGCATCTCAGGATCCTGACTTGAAAACTGGCGGGATAGTATACACATTGTTAAAGGCAGGGCGCGGATCAGTTTGCATACGCTGGTTAATTTCTGTATGATTCGCCGCCTTTGGTGCGTATTGACGTGCCAGAGATCCACTAATACATTAACTTCGCGTGGTGTCTGGCGTTAGGGCTGGAAGAGCGACGCGGCCTTAAACTGAGGTTTCCCATGAAAAAAGGTATTCACCCGAATTATGTAGCTATTACTGCAACCTGTTCTTGCGGTAATGTCATCAAAACCCATTCTACCGTGGGTCACGACCTGAACCTGGACGTGTGCGGCAACTGCCACCCGTTCTTTACTGGTAAACAACGTGTAGTTGATACCGGTGGTCGTGTTGAGCGTTTCAACAAACGCTTCAGCATCCCGGGCAGCAAATAAGTTGCCAGATGAAAAAAGCGCCGCAAGGCGCTTTTTTTGTGTCTGAATTCCGCGCCCTTCCTGTGATCACTTTCATGCTCCTCATCCCATACTGTAATTTCCCGTAACGTTCGTTATTTTGATTTGGCACGGCGTTTCTATTTAAAAAACCCAATGTTTCAGTTGGTGACATCAAGCCGATGTATCTTTGCTTTTTTGCCACTTAAACGTAATGCTGGCAAAAACTCAAAGGTTTGTACATTTACACTAAAATACAATTCTTCACGATGTCAGGACTTTTTAATTTGTAGCTGTCTTTCACTTGTTACGCTGGCCTGCGAATCCATAGCTACACGCTTTTCTTTTATTGAAATTTACGTCAAAGAGGAATTTCCATGAAGTTGAAATATGCGTTGTTATTACTGCCAGTACTGGCAGTAACAGCCCATGCGGGTTACGTAGATTATCGTCATGAATATTATGATGATGGGCGTAATTATGATCGTGTCTATATTTCACAACGGTTTGCCAGCGGATTTGGAGTAGCGTTAGAAGGTATTTCCCGTTCTGATGATGCGGACGCTAAAAAACCGCTGAATAATATGGAAACGAACGGGATTGAGTATACTGCCAGCTACCAGTTTACCTGGAGTAATCTTGTATGGCTTCCCGGTATTGCTATTGAAACGGATGAAAATCAGACAATTTATAAGCCATTCGTGCGTGTTCAATACAATATTAACGAAAATTGGTGGACAGCTTTCCGCTATCGCTTCGAGTACACGCGCCGTAACGCGCAGGGTCGTGATGACCGCCGTATTGATCGTCCAGAAGCGTGGATTGGCTATAACACCGGTAACTGGATGTTTGAGCTTAACGGTATTTATAAGTTTGCCGAAAATGAAAATATTTATAACAACACTAAACAAGACTACGAATATAACTTCCGTGTAGCTTATAAAGCAGGCAATTGGGTGCCATTTGTTGAAGTAGGTAACGTATCTTCGGGGTATAAAACAGCGATTACTGATGATCGTCAGACACGTTATCGTGTGGGTATTGGTTATAACTTCTAATTACCTGTCTATCTGTGTTTGAATAATGCGGCGGCAATGACTTTTGCCGCCATGTCTGCTCGCAAGTATTAAGTCGAAATTTTATATTGCATTAAGAGTTGGTTAAAAAAATGCTTACACTTATACCAGTTTGAGTGAATTATCTGGCGTATGGCTCAGGATATTTTCTGGGGCAACTATAACAGCACTGACTTGTGCATGATTATTTTTATATAACTTTATGCGGTTTGACGCCGATTGAGGCGATATTCATTATTTTTAATCCGTATCCGGGAACGGATTCTGGCGACTGTATTGCGCAGGCCTCCTTCAATGCGGTCTTCCCCTGCTACGTGATGTTTGTGTTGATATAAAAATCCGACGCTGGCCCCTGATGACGGCCTGTGGGAAAGGGGTACAACCTGCAAAGCAGGAAACACAGTCATACGATGAACAGATTTCTCATGATTCGTTACCAGGAAAACAGGGGCCATTTTTTTGCGACGGTTTCCAGTTGCGGGGCGTCAAATAACGCTTGTGGCGAGATCACTGTTTCGTTCAGCGGGATGTTACGCCCGTAACGCTCGTTAAGTTTGGCGCGCACGACCGGGGAGTTCAGATCGAACTCTTTAAGTTTCTGCAGCTTACCCGGCTGTATCCCCAGCGCATGGTCATACACCTTCCACACCACTTCGGAGCAATACTGGCGCTCATCGGTCCATGAAAATGCCAGGTCATAGGGTTTACCAAGGTAGCGCGTTGCCGTCTGCGCCAGTTTTTGCTGCTGTGCATTGGAAAGCCCACCCTTCACGCGACGGATGATGTAGTGCCCTTTTTCCCCACGGTTGATGAATTTTGGCAGTGGCGTATAGACCACCGGGCCGATGGCTTCAAAAACATAGGGGACATTATTACGCAGCACGATCATGCCAGTGTGACTAAAGCGCGAATGAGTGGCTTGCTGGATAGCTTTACTTTGCGACGAGCGAGACATCTGAAAGATGATATCGCCCGTCTGCGGTTCATAAGCCAGAACCGGGAAAACCATCACCGCGAGCAGCAAGAGGACAAACTTCTTTGTCATGATTTACATCCTTGTTCGAGACAAAAAAGGCGATTCAATCCATGAGTCGCCTTTTTAAATCAGTACTCCCACGTATCGGGGTCGATACCCAATTCGCGCATAATCACTTTTGCCTCCTCCGGGATTTCGTCGCTGCGCTCTTTCCGCAGGTCTTCATCGTTGGGCAAAGGTTGGCCGGTAAACGCATGCAGGAATGCCTCACACAGCAGTTCGCTGTTGGTGGCATGACGCAGGTTGTTAACCTGACGACGGGTGCGCTCATCGGTGAGGATTTTTAACACCTTCAGAGGAATGGAAACCGTAATTTTTTTTACCTGTTCACTCTTCTTACCGTGCTCAGCGTACGGGCTGATATATTCGCCGCTCCATTCAGCCATGAGATACCTTTAATCCTCTCAGTCATTAATAAAAGGTCAGAACCTGATCAATGTAGCGCCCGGACCATAATCTCGCGTAGTTTACCGTAGAGTCAGTACCGTGACACGGTGTATCGCTCTGCGTCACTTCACTAAAGCATATAATTTTAACGGCTATTGCGATTTTGCTCAATCTATACGCAAAGAAGTTTAGATGTCCAGATGTATTGACGTCTATTATTCTTATGATTAATCTGATGCCTGACTTTTCATCCATTAAGCCAGGAAGCCTTCACCATGACGCGTAAACAGGCCACCATCGCAGTGCGTAGCGGATTGAACGATGACGAGCAGTACGGTTGCGTTGTTCCGCCAATCCATCTCTCCAGCACCTATAATTTCACAGGTTTTAATGAGCCCCGGGCCCATGACTATTCACGCCGTGGCAATCCGACGCGCGATGTCGTGCAGCGTGCACTGGCAGAGCTGGAGGGCGGTGCGGGTGCCGTGATGACCAACACCGGTATGTCGGCGATTCATCTGGTGACCACAGTTTTCCTAAAGCCGGGCGACCTGCTGGTTGCGCCCCATGACTGCTATGGTGGTAGCTACCGTCTCTTCGACAGCCTGGCAAAACGCGGCTGCTATAAGGTTTTATTTGTTGATCAGAATGATGAGCAGGCATTAAAAGCGGCGCTGGCGCAAAAACCTAAGCTGGTACTGGTGGAAAGTCCGAGCAACCCGTTGTTGCGCGTGGTGGATATTGCGAAAATCTGTCAACTCGCGCGAGAGGCAGGTGCGGTCAGCGTGGTGGATAACACCTTCCTGAGCCCGGCGTTGCAAAACCCGCTGGCGTTAGGCGCAGATTTGGTATTGCATTCATGTACTAAATATCTGAATGGCCACTCAGACGTTGTTGCGGGTGTGGTGATTGCCAAAGACCCGGAAACCGTCACAGAACTGGCATGGTGGGCGAATAATATCGGTGTCACTGGTAGCGCCTTCGACAGCTATCTGCTGTTGCGTGGCCTGCGTACACTGTCTCCACGTATGGAAGTGGCGCAGCGTAACGCCCAGGCGATCGTTGAGTTTCTGAAAAAGCAGCCGCTGGTGAAAAAACTGTATCACCCGTCGCTGCCTGAAAATCAGGGGCACGAGATTGCCGCTCGTCAGCAGAAAGGCTTTGGCGCAATGTTAAGTTTCGAACTGGATGGCGATGAGCAAACACTGCGTCGCTTCTTAAGCGGTTTGTCATTATTTACGCTGGCGGAATCTTTAGGTGGGGTTGAAAGCTTAATCTCCCACGCTGCCACGATGACACACGCGGGTATGGCGCCGGAAGCACGTGCCGCCGCCGGGATTTCAGAGACGTTGCTGCGTATCTCAACCGGCATTGAAGATGGTGAAGATTTGATTGCCGACCTGGAAAATGGCTTCCGGGTCGCAGCTGAGGGATAAACATGAGTGTGAATGCGCAGGCAGGGACGAAGGTTCGTCAACTGCATAAGTTTGGTGGGAGCAGTCTGGCTGATGTGAAATGTTACCTGCGCGTCGCGGGGATCATGGCAGAATATTCGCAACCGGGCGATTTAATGGTCGTTTCGGCAGCAGGCAGTACCACTAACCAGTTGATTAGCTGGCTTAAATTGAGCCAGACCGATCGTCTCTCTGCGCATCAGGTTCAACAGTCGTTACGTCGTTATCAGAGTGAGTTGATTTCCGGGTTGTTGTCACCGGAAGTGGCTGACGGCCTGATTAGCGAGTTTATTCGTGACCTTGAGCGCCTGGCCGGGTTGCTGGATGGCGGCATTAGCGATGCGGTTTATGCCGAAGTGGTGGGGCATGGAGAAGTGTGGTCTGCGCGTCTGATGTCCGCCGTCCTGAATCAGCAAGGGCAAGCGTCGGCATGGCTTGATGCGCGTGAGTTTCTGCGCGCGGAACGTGCGGCGCAGCCGCAGGTCAACGAAGGCGCCTCCTGGCCGTTGTTCCAGCAACTGCTGGCGCAGCATCCGGATAAACGTATCGTTGTGACGGGCTTTATCAGCCGCAACGAGGCGGGCGAAACCGTGCTGTTAGGACGTAATGGCTCTGACTATTCGGCAACGCAAATTGGCGCATTAGCCGGTGTTACCCGTGTGACGATCTGGAGCGATGTGGCCGGGGTATACAGCGCCGACCCGCGTAAAGTGAAAGATGCCTGTCTGCTGCCGCTGCTGCGTCTGGATGAAGCCAGCGAGCTGGCGCGTCTGGCGGCGCCAGTACTCCACGCCCGAACCTTGCAGCCGGTTTCCGGTAGCAATATCGATTTACAGTTGCGTTGCAGCTACAACCCGGAGCAGGGTTCTACGCGTATTGAGCGCGTGCTGGCATCGGGTACGGGTGCCCGCATCGTCACCAGCCATGATGATGTTTGTCTGATCGAGTTTCAGGTTCCTGCCGGGCAAGATTTTAAGCTGGCGCAACGTGATATTGATGTGATCCTCAAGCGCGCTCAGGTTCGTCCGCTGGCGACAGGCGCTCACGCTGACCGCAATCTGTTGCAGCTCTGCTACACCTCGGAAGTAGTGGATAGCGTCTTTAAACTGCTCGACGAAGCTGGTCTGCCAGGCGAACTGCGTTTGCGTCAGGGGCTGGCGCTGGTGGCAATGGTCGGGGCGGGCGTTTGCCGCAATCCGCTGCATAGCCATCGTTTCTGGCAGCAGTTGAAAGGCCAGGCGGTGGAGTTCGTCTGGCAGTCAGATGAAGGTATTAGCCTTGTTGCCGTGCTTCGCGTAGGGCCAACAGAAAGCCTGATTCAGGGGCTGCATCAGTCACTGTTCCGCGCGGAAAAACGCATTGGTCTGATGTTGTTTGGTAAAGGCAATATCGGTTCTCGCTGGCTGGAGCTGTTTGCCCGCGAACAGAGCGCCTTATCTGCCCGTACCGGGTTCGAATTTGTTCTCGCAGGTGTGGTGGATAGCCGTCGTAGTTTGTTGAATTACGATGGTCTGGACGCCAGCCGGGCGTTGGCCTTCTTCAATGATGAGGCGGTCGAGCAGGATGAAGAGGCCCTATTCCTGTGGATGCGCGCACACCCATACGATGATCTTGTTGTGCTGGATGTCACTGCAAGCTCACAACTTGCCGATCAGTATCTGGATTTCGCCAGTCACGGTTTTCATGTTATCAGTGCGAATAAGCTGGCGGGCGCGAGCAGTAGCGATAAATATCGCCAGATCCACGACGCGTTTGAAAAAACCGGGCGTCGCTGGTTGTATAACGCCACCGTCGGGGCCGGGTTGCCGGTAAACCATACGGTGCGTGACCTTATCGACAGCGGCGATAGTATTCTGGCTATCAGCGGTATCTTCTCTGGTACGCTCTCCTGGTTATTCCTGCAATTTGACGGCACCGTGCCGTTTACCGACCTGGTTGATCAGGCCTGGCAGCAGGGGTTGACTGAGCCGGACCCACGCGTTGACCTTTCAGGTAAAGACGTGATGCGTAAGCTGGTCATTCTGGCGCGTGAGGCGGGCTATGACATTGAGCCAGATCAGGTGCGCGTGGAATCCCTGGTACCGACGAGCTGTGAAGAGGAGTCTATCGACCACTTCTTTGAGAATGGCGATGAGCTCAATGAGCAGATGACACAGCGTCTGGAAGCCGCCCGCGAGATGGGACTGGTGCTGCGTTATGTGGCGCGTTTCGATGCCAACGGTAAAGCGCGTGTGGGGGTGGAAGCGGTGCGTCCGGAGCATCCGCTGGCGGCATTGCTGCCTTGCGACAATGTGTTTGCCATTGAAAGCCGCTGGTATCGCGATAACCCGCTGGTGATCCGCGGGCCGGGAGCCGGTCGTGATGTAACGGCCGGCGCAATTCAGTCTGATATCAACCGTCTGGCGCAGTTGCTGTAAGCGCTGCGTTATAGTGCTGAGCCAGTGCTTTCAGTGCTTGAGTAACGCGGTGAGCGGAATACTGGCCGATTTTTATAAAGGCAGGCTGCTGATGAAGCCAGTGGACGAAATGTCTACTGGCTGCAAGCGATAGCGTTTCGGCCAGACTTTCATCTCTTCCTGTTAATGAACAGGTCATCTTAAGGTTGTTTCCCTGCTGCCAGAGCTGCCAGCGGTTTTGCCACCAGCCGTGATGCGTTTTCCCGCGTGCATGCCAGGGGGCAGCACAATCAACATCAACAATCTCCTCTTCTATAAACCATAAACCGCCTTGTTGACGACGAAACAACTCTGACCATGCGGTGATCACCGCGCCACGCAAAAAACATTCATGTGCAACGATATGCGTCATAACATCGGGGAAAAGAAGTTTTAATACCCGGAAATGACCATGTGCGGCAATAACGGGACGCAGAATTGCACCCCTGGCATTCCTTTTTTGCTCCGCATTTGCATATTGAATCTCATCAAATTGACTGCGACCGAGAAATTGCTCCGCGCGAAAATTGACGCGCTCAATAATATTTTGATGAGTGCTAAGGGGTTCAGCGACGCCTTTCCATTGATAACGCAGAGAATCTCCTGCCGGATGCGACGTGAAATTGGTAGAGACATGGACAACATGTCCGCGAAGCGCATCAAAGCTAAAAAGAGCGTAGAGTTTTTGGTCAGCCTTTGCCCCCTGAAAAGGAACGATAAGCGGGGTTGTGACGAGCTGTGTTAAGGATGCGGTTTGCTCATGCAAAAAGTTACCTGGCGTCCAGACTTTTTTACAGCTTCGACACTGTAAGCGCTGTGTACCCGGTGGATTATGACCATAACGAATACTCGTTTTGTGATAACACGCCGGACAAAACAAGCCGCTTTCGGCGGCATATTCTGTCAGGCATGCCGATAACCAGTCGCGAAATTGCCGCTCGTTGAAAAGGGGAGGATAGCTCCCGCAGGCGCGGCAATGAAGTGCGGCAAATCCCAGACGATAATCCGGCCAGACATAATCGGGCGATTCCGCCAGACCCAGATTACGGCAACCGTAGGATTTACAGGTATTAATCGTGAACAAAGCAGACATGGTGAGACCAACGATTTTTAATGGTCGTTGATTTTGTCCTGCAACTATTGCGAATGGGTGTGAACACTCTCACATAAAAAACCCTTTCAGAACGTAAAGTAGCGATTATTTATATGACTGAAAGGGATTGATTATGAAGGTAAAAATGGTTACCGCTGGCGTTTTATTGACCATGCCGTTTTGGGCTTGTGCAAAAGATGTCACCATTATTTATACCAACGATTTGCACGCCCATGTCGAACCGTACAAAGTGCCATGGATTGCTGACGGTAAGCGTGAGATTGGTGGTTGGGCGAATATCACCACCCTGGTAAAACAGGAAAAAGAGAAAAATAAAGCGACCTGGTTTTTTGATGCGGGTGACTATTTTACCGGTCCTTATATCAGCAGCATGACAAAGGGCAAAGCCATTATCGATATTATGAATACCATGTCGTTTGATGCCGTCACGATGGGTAACCATGAATTTGATCACGGCTGGGACAATACGCTATTGCAACTCAGCCAGGCGAATTTCCCGATAGTCCAGGGCAACATTTTTTATCAGAACAGTAATAAGGCGTTATGGGATAAGCCCTATACCATTATTGAAAAAGACGGGGTGAAGATTGGGGTTATCGGGCTTCACGGCGTGTTTGCCTTTGACGATACGGTTTCCACCGCGATGCGCGTGGGCATTGAAGCGCGCGATGAAATTAAGTGGCTGCAACATTATATCGATGAACTGAAAGACAAAGTTGATCTGACGGTGGCGCTGATTCATGAAGGTGTGCCCGCGCGACAGTCCAGCCAGGGGAGTACTGATGTCCGCCGTGCACTGGATAAGGATATTCAGACCGCAAGCCGGGTCAACGGACTGGATGTCCTTATTACCGGTCATGCGCATGTTGGTACACCAGAGCCAATCAAGGTGGGGAACACACTGATTCTCTCTACTGACAGCGGCGGTATTGATGTGGGTAAACTGGTGTTGGATTACAAAGAGAAGCCGCATCACTTCGCAGTGAAGGATTTTGAGCTGAAAACGATATTTGCTGATGAATGGAAGCCCGATCCGCAGACCAAGCAGGTAATAGATGACTGGAATAAAAAACTTAACGCGATTGTCGCACAAACGGTCGCCCGATCGCCTGTTGAGTTAACCCGAGCTTATGGCGAGTCTTCATCATTAGGTAATCTGGCAGCCGATGCCTTACTCCTCGCGGCGGATAAAAACACGCAGTTGGCACTCACCAACTCTGGAGGTATTCGGAGCGAAATTCCGGCAGGTGCCATCAGCATGGGCGCGATTATCAGCGCGTTTCCTTTCTCCAATGAGTTAGTCACCATGGATTTAACCGGTAAACAATTGCGCAGCCTTATGGAACATGGCGCGAGTTTGAGCAACGGCGTGTTACAGGTTTCCAGAGGTCTGAAGATGAAGTACGACAGCAGCAAACCGATCGGCCAGCGGGTTATCGCACTAACGCTTAACGATCGCCCGATTGAAGATGCAATGATTTACCACGTTGCCACTAACAGTTTCCTCGCCGATGGCGGTGACGGTTTTGCTGCATTTACTGAAGGGAAGGCGCGAAATACATCAGGTAGTTACTATGTTTCTAACGCCGTCGTGGATTATTTTAAAATGGGGCATACGCTGACAAACGAGCAGCTAAAAGGCATGCGTGTGTCTGAGGTAAAACAGTAATCGCGTGAGCCACTACGAATCCTGGAGGAACGTCAGCGAATCCGGGATTCCCCTGGCCTTACAAGGTGTGGGTGAAACCGGGGCTGGCTCATCGTTTACTGACGCTGTGAACTTTTTTCACCTTCGCTGAACATTCCTCACGCATTATGATGATTTTCCAGTTGACGCCCGTCCGCTTTTCCGTCATTTTTACATCTGGACGTCTAAACGGATAGATGTTCGTAGCGCAATAAATAACAACATGCGATTGATGAGGTAAGGTATGAGCTTTTTTCACGCCAACCAGCGGGAGGCCCTGAATCAGAGCCTGGCTGAAGTGCACGGTCAGATTAATGTTTCATTTGAATTTTTTCCGCCGCGCACCAGTGAAATGGAACAGACCTTGTGGAACTCTATCGATCGTCTGAGCAGCCTCAAGCCGAAATTTGTCTCCGTTACCTATGGCGCCAACTCCGGCGAGCGTGACCGCACCCATAGCATTATCAAAGGCATTAAAGATCGTACCGGTCTGGAAGCGGTGCCGCATCTGACCTGTATCGATGCAACCCGTGATGAACTGCGCGCTATCGCAAAAGATTACTGGGACAACGGTATTCGCCATATCGTTGCGCTGCGTGGCGATCTGCCGCCGGGTAGTGGTAAGCCGGATATGTACGCTGCTGACCTGGTGACCTTACTTAAAGAGGTGGCGGATTTTGATATCTCCGTTGCCGCTTATCCGGAAGTGCATCCGGAAGCAAAAAGTGCCCAGGCCGACTTGCTCAACCTCAAGCGCAAAGTGGATGCGGGTGCTAACCGCGCGATCACCCAGTTTTTCTTCGACGTAGAAAGCTATTTACGTTTTCGCGATCGCTGCGCGTCAACAGGTATTGATGTTGAAATCATTCCGGGGATCCTGCCTGTCACTAACTTTAAACAGGCAAAGAAATTTGCCGATATGACCAATGTGCGTATTCCGGCCTGGATGTCACAAATGTTTGAAGGGCTGGATGACGATGCCGAAACCCGCAAGCTGGTGGGTGCCAGTATCGCCATGGATATGGTGAAAATTCTTAGTCGTGAAGGGGTTAAAGACTTCCATTTTTATACCCTGAACCGGGCGGAAATGAGCTACGCCATCTGCCATACCCTGGGCGTACGCCCGGCGCAATAATCAGCTTGATATTGATGCGTATACTTCTGCCTGATGAGTGCATGGTGCGGGTTCACTAAGGGGAAAACGCACCGTAACGCACATAAATTGCGGTGAAAATATCGTCAGAAAGGAACATAAAGAAACACTCCCGGACGACACCGGGAGTGTGATGTGATTATTCCCACTCTTCAAGGAAGCGCTGGCCGTACTGGTCGGCGACCAGAAGCGCGGCGTACACCTGATCTGCTGTTACCCCTCCGGGCATGTTGTGGATGGTTTCGCCTTCGGCGCAGGCCGCCTCTGCCACGATACGCATTTTGGCAGGGATATCATCCGTAATATCCAGCTGTGCCAGCGTAATAGGCAAACCAACGGTGTGACAAAGCGCGGCGACAGTTTCAATTTCTTCCGCTGGCGCGTTTTCCAGAACCAGCTGTGTCAGCGTACCAAAAGCGACTTTCTCGCCGTGGTAGTAGTGGTGCGCATCGGGAATAGCCGTCAGGCCATTATGCACAGCGTGTGCTGCTGCCAGACCGCCGCTCTCAAAACCAACACCGCTCAGATAAGTATTGGCTTCAATAACACGCTCCAGCGCCGGGGTGACCACATGTTGTTCAGCGGCCAGCATTGCTTTTTCGCCTTCGGCAATCAGCGTGTTGTAGCAAAGCTCTGCCAGCGCTAATGCTGCCTGAGTGCACTGTCCACCAGCCATGGTCGTGGCACCGCTGCGCGAACAGGCCCGGGCTTCAAACCACGTTGCGAGTGCATCACCGATACCCGCAGCCAGTAAACGCGCTGGTGCGCCGGCCACGATTTTAGTGTCGACAATGACGCGATCCGGGTTATTGGGCAGCAGCAGATAACGATCAAATTCGCCATCGTCGGTATAGATAACCGAGAGGGCACTACATGGTGCGTCTGTTGAAGCGATAGTTGGCGCGATAGCGACAGGAACGCCCATAAAGTGGGCCAGCGCTTTTGCGGTATCCAGTGTTTTACCGCCGCCAATACCCAGCACTGCGCCGCAGCGGGCATTTTCCGCAATAGCGCGCAGTCGGTCGATCTCATTTTGTGAACATTCGCCGCCAAAAGGCACCACTTCGCAGGCCAGCCCGGCATCGGCCAGACTTTTTTGCAACGCCTCCTGGGCAAAACCTAAAACAAATTTGTCTCCCACAACCAACCAGCTTGCCGCCAGTGGTTTGAGATACTCACCGAGACGGGTGATAACATCTGCACCCTGAATATATTTACCTGGGGATTGAATAATGCGGTCCATACATTTCCTCCATTCTGGCGGTGCGGGCCACATAGCGCGGCCCTAGCGCCGGGTTACAGGTTAAGATTGCCAAATGCGTTCTTCCAGTCCTGCTCAAACTTCTCTATTGCTGACTCTACCGCAGGTGTATCGAGCATTTGTTGCGCTACATCCAGGGGAAGCGTGATGGCTTCGCAACCTGTCAGCAGGCAATCGAGTGCCTGACGAGGGGTTTTGAAACTGGCTGCCAGCACTTTGCTTCCCGGGGCATGTTGTTCGAGCAGGCTTTGCAGCTCCTGCACGGTGCGAATACCATCTCCGCCCTGAGCATCGATACGGTTCACGTAAGGCGCCACATATTTCGCGCCAGCCAGGGCGGCCAGCAAACCTTGCGCTGCGCTGTAAACAGCGGTACCAAGTGTCTCAATGCCTTCTTTTTTCAGGATTTTAATAGCGGCGAGGCCTTCGGAGGTTACCGGGATTTTGACAACGATACCGGGTACGGCATTACTCAGGCGTTTGGCTTCTGCCACCATCCCTTGCGCGTCCCGGCTCATGGTCTGGGCGAACAGGATGCCCTCCGGGCCGACAGCCTTTTGCAGGCGCGGTAACACATCCCAGATGGATTCTTTACCCGCAGCAATAATGCTCGGGTTAGTGGTTACGCCCGCGAGGGGGTAGATACGCGCCAGCCGTTCGACTTCTTTGACATTGGCGGTGTCCAGATACAGTTCCATGATACGTCCTCTTAAAGTTCCAGTTCATGTTGCAGCAGGCTGGCGATAGCGTCAGCAGAAGCAGCGCTAACCAGCGCGTTGCGGAATTCTTCATGCATAATGCGGCGCGCCAGGCGTGAGAAAATACGCATATGCTGGTCGCCTGCGGCGTGTCTGTTAAGAGTCAGCATGATGATAAATTGCGCATCATCGTCACCCCAGCGCACCGGCGCTTTCAGGCGTGCCACGCTGATGGTGGACTGCTCAATATGTTCGGATTTACTGTGCGGAATGGCGAAGCTGAAACCTAAGCCGGTAGAGAATACCGCCTCGCGTGCCCACAGGTCTGCCTCCAGTTTGCGTGGGTAACGGCAACGGCTTGCCAGCAGCAGATTGTCGGTCATCCCTTTGATAACCTCCTCTTTGCTGCGCCAGTCGCTATCCAGGGTTATACATTGGGCGGTGATCAGCGGCGCGTCTTGTTGGGTCATACGGAACTGCGCCAGCAAATGCTCTACCTCCAGCGAGGTGCGGCAGGCCATCGCCTGGTTCAGCAACTGACGGCAGGCGCGGCTGTCGAGTTGCGCCATCCGTGCTTTGGCGGCGGGAATCGACGGCGCGCTCATGCTAATCTCGTCCAGCCCAAGCCCTACCAGTAGCGGCAATACTGAACCTTTCGCGCCGAGTTCACCGCACAACCCAACCCATTTGCCCTGACGATGAACCGCCTGTACCGCATAATCCAGTGCACGCAGGAAAGCCGGATTCAGGCTGTTGTAATGGCGGGTGACTTTGGCGTTGTCGCGGTCTACGGCCAGCAGATACTGCGTCAGGTCATTACTGCCAATACTAAAGAAATCAATCTCTTCGCAGCACTGATCGATGATGAACATGACCGACGGTACTTCCAGCATGATGCCAAGTGGGATCTTTTCATCAAACGGAATGTGTTGATTACGTAATTGTTGTTTGGCCTCCGCCAGCTTCTCCTTGACCCACAGGATCTCTTCCATTGAGGAGATCATCGGGATCATGATTTTCAGGCTACCATGTGCAGACGCACGGAGGATCGAGCGTAGCTGAGTGGTAAACAGCGTGGCGTACTCTTCATAAATACGGACAGCACGATAACCGAGGAACGGATTGGCTTCGGCAGGAATATTCAGATAATCAACGGGTTTATCGCCACCGATATCCATGGTGCGCACAATAATGCTACGTCCCTGGGCTGACTCCAGCGCCTGGCAAAAAATGTTATATAACTCGTTCTCATCCGGTGCGCAGGCACGGTCCATATACAACATTTCGGTTCGGAACAGGCCAACGGCTTCGGCGCCATTGCCAAAAGCGGCCTGTGCTTCCACGGAGTGGGCGATATTGGCGGCAACCTCCATGCGAATGCCGTCAGCTGTGCGCGCTTCCCTGGTCAGCCAGATACGCTGCTGCTCACGCAGGGCTTCCTGAACACGAACCTCCTGCTGATAGTAACGGGTAACGGGTTCATCAGGCATAACGACGATGGCGCCTGCATTGCCATCAATGTAAACCGTCTGCTGTAGCCACGGCGTCAACGCCTCAATTTCTACCCCAACCAGCGTCGGAATGTTGAATGAACGGGCAAGAATGACCGTGTGTGAGGTGGTACCGCCACTTTTTAACAGCAGCCCTTTGAGGAAAGTTTTGTCCAGTTCGAGGAACTGACTTGGCGTGAGTTCATCGGCCATACAAACCGCAGGCTGGGTGAGTTTTCCTGGGGCCGGAAAACGCTGTTCGCCGTAAATTTGTTGCAGTAACTGGAAGCAGACGTCGCGCACATCCAGTGCGCGTTCTTGTAGGTAGCTGCTGCTGGAGCGGGCGAATTCAGCGCAAAAGTGGTTCGCACTTTCGATAATTGCCTGAGCGCAGCTTAAACCATGTGAAACACCCGTCAGCAGGTGCTGACGCAGTGAAGCGTCACCCGCCAGCGAGCGATGAGCTTCAAGGATCGCGCTGGTGGCACCGTCGCTGTCGAGCAAGCGGAACTCAATGTTCTTCACCAACAGCGTTAAACCGTTATCAAGCGCGGATTGTTCAGCCTCTATATCTTTAGCAGGCGGAAGGGATCCCAGCGCATTGAGATCTAAGGAAGAGAGCAGAGTCAAAATGCCGCCTGCGCTACCGGCGCACACACTACGGGCGCGGAAAAGTTGCGGGTTCAGGTGTGTCAGCGACGCCGGAAGCGGTTCCAGTTCACTGTTTTTAACCTCCTCAAGCGGGGCATCGCAGTGCGGAAATTCATCAACCAGCCACTGGCTCAGACGCTGGTGGGCTGACTGTTCGTCCGCACCAGAAATCAATAATCTGCAACTATCGCCTGCCAGCGTGTCGGTGCCAATCAGCGCCAGTGCGCTCTTGGCGTTGCCCTTACGGCCTGTGCGCAGATTATGCCACTCAATATGTGAGATGAAGGTATTGCACAGCGTTTCAACGTGGCTTGCCGGGCGTGCGTGGACGCCATTGGGCAGCTCACAGGTAAATTCCACAATCAGGGCCATTGCCTCTCTCCCATAACGATTACTCATTACAGGATAAAAGGGCAGCGCCTGAGGCTGCCACGCGACAAATCTGTCAAAAACTGGATAAATGTAATGTAAGACTCAAAGTGAGATATACCTCACAAGTCGATGCGTACCTTATAAATTCCGAGAGTAAGTAAGTTATGAGGGTGATCGCATTTTTGTATTGATATTACAAAAGTCCAGTAAATGGCCTTTTTATCCACTGTCTGCACCTTATCTGATTGCCTATTGTTTTCCGCATCAACGTTATGGACATGGGCTTTCACTGGCCCGGGAGCGACTTATGAAAGACTTGGTGCAGATTCTGAAAAACACCCGTCAGCACCTGATGACCGGGGTTTCACATATGATCCCCTTTGTGGTGGCGGGCGGTATTTTGCTGGCAGTCTCAGTGATGCTGTATGGCAAAGGCGCCGTGCCCGATACCGCGACGGACCCCAATCTCAAAAAGCTTTTTGACATTGGCGTTGCAGGGCTGACGCTGATGGTACCTTTCCTGGCTGCATATATCGGCTATTCGATTGCCGAACGCTCTGCGCTGGCGCCTTGTGCGATTGGCGCGTGGGTAGGAAACAGCTTCGGCGCAGGGTTCTTCGGTGCGCTGATAGCCGGCATTATTGGCGGCATAGTGGTGCACTATCTCAAGAAAATCCCCGTGCATAAGGTATTGCGCTCGGTGATGCCCATCTTTGTTATTCCGATCATCGGCACCTTTATTACCGCAGGCATCATGATGTGGGGGTTGGGTGAGCCAGTTGGCGCTTTGACCACCAGCCTGACCGCATGGCTACAGGGGATGCAGCAGGGTAGCGTTGTGGTGCTGGCAGTCATTTTAGGACTCATGCTGGCCTTCGATATGGGAGGACCTGTTAACAAAGTCGCCTATGCATTTATGCTGATTTGCGTGTCGCAAGGGGTTTATAGCGTGGTGGCGATAGCCGCTGTCGGTATCTGCGTTCCGCCGCTGGGCTTAGGGTTGGCGACGCTGATTGGCCGTAAGATTTTCTCTTCTGAGGAGCGTGAAGCCGGTAAAGCCGCGCTGGTTATGGGGTGCGTTGGGGTTACCGAAGGGGCAATTCCTTTTGCCGCCGCCGATCCGCTACGCGTAATCCCATCCATTATGGTCGGCTCTGCCTGTGGTGCGGTAACGGCCGCGCTTTTTGGCGCGCAGTGTTATGCCGGTTGGGGCGGCTTAATTGTCCTGCCAGTTGTGGAAGGCAAGCTGGGGTATGTTGCGGCCGTTATCGTCGGCGCGGTGGTAACAGCGGTCTGCGTGAATGTGCTGAAAAGTCTGGCGCGGAAGAAAGTGTCTCAGGTTGGCGAAAAAGAAGACGACCTGGATTTGGATTTTGAGATGAATTAAGGACCTGTCTCAGTAGGCGTAATTGGTGCAGGTAGTTTGAACAACGAGAGAGCAGAAACCGGAGCGTAAACGCAGTACGTGAGGATTTCTTCGCTACGCCACTCTTCGGGCCGCCACACGCGGCGTTCAAAACGCAAACACATTTGTCTGACACTGCCCGGGTTCAAAATGGCAAGCAAAATAGCCCTAATGGAATAGGTTCTAAGTGAGGAATGAATCATGACTAAAATTATCGCAGTAACCGCATGTCCTTCTGGTGTTGCGCACACCTATATGGCAGCTGAAGCGCTGGAAAGTGCCGCCAAAGCCAAAGGCTGGGACGTAAAGGTTGAGACTCAAGGCTCGATTGGTCTGGAGAACGAACTGACCGCAGCAGACGTTGCGCAAGCCGATATAGTGATTCTGACCAAAGATATCGGCATCAAGTCTGAGGAACGTTTTGCGGGTAAAACCATCGTTCGCGTCAACATCAGCGATGCGGTGAAACGCGCCGACGCCATCATGAATAAGATTAGCGCGCATCTGGAGCAAACCGCGTAACCCTTTGTTTGCCTGATCTGGCTTACCGATACGTAGGCCAGATCAGCGCAGTGCCATCTGGCAATCGTATCCACAGGAGTTCCTCATGACCAATCGTATTCAACGCCTCAAAGCCGCTCTGTTTCAAAACAACCGCGAAATTTCGCTTGAGCGTGCGCTGCTTTATACCGCCAGCCACCAGCAGACGGAGGGAGAGCCGGTTATTCTGCGTCGGGCGAAAGCGACCGCGTATATCCTTGAGCATGTTGAAATTTCGATTCGCGATGAGGAACTGATTGCCGGGAACCGTACCATTAAGCCGCGAGCGGGTATTATGTCGCCAGAAATGGACCCTTACTGGCTGCTTAAAGAGCTGGATCAGTTCCCGACACGTCCTCAGGATCGCTTCGATATCAGCGAAGAGGATAAACGCCTTTATCGCGATGTATTGTTCCCGTACTGGGAAAAACGGTCGATGAAAGATTTCATCAACGGCAAGATGACCGATGAGGTGAAGGCCGCCGTCAGCACCCAGATTTTTAGTGTTAACCAGACGGATAAGGGGCAGGGACATATCATTATTGATTACCCTCGCCTGCTGAACCACGGGCTGGGAGAACTGTTGGTGCAGATGCGCCAGCACTGCCAACAGCAGCCGGATAACCATTTCTATCAGGCCGCGCTGTTGCTGCTTGAGGCATCACAAAGGCACATTCTGCGTTACGCTCTGCTGGCAGAGAAAATGGCGGAAAGGTGTTCGGATGCGCAGCGCCGTCAGGAACTGCTGACCATTGCCGCGAATTCCCGCCATAACATTCAGCACAGGCCGCAGACCTTCTGGCAGGCATGCCAGCTGTTCTGGTACATGAATATCATTTTGCAATATGAATCCAACGCCAGCTCGCTCTCGCTGGGGCGTTTTGACCAGTACATGCTACCGTTTTACCAGGCCTCTCTGAACCAGGGCGAAGATCCGGCATTCTTAAAAGAGATCCTTGAATCGCTGTGGGTGAAATGCAATGACATCGTACTGTTGCGTTCCACCAGCAGCGCACGCTATTTCGCCGGATTCCCGACGGGGTATACCGCGCTGCTCGGTGGGCTGACGGAGAATGGACGCAGCGCGGTGAATGTGCTTTCGTTCCTGTGCCTTGATGCCTATCAGAGCGTGCAGTTGCCGCAACCGAACCTTGGCGTGCGCACCAACGCGCTGATTGACACGTCCTTCCTGATGAAAACGGCGGAGACGATTCGCCTCGGCACCGGTATCCCGCAGATCTTTAATGATGAAGTGGTGGTGCCCGCCTTCCTGAACCGTGGCGTTTCGCTGGAAGATGCGCGTGATTACGCGGTGGTGGGCTGCGTGGAGCTGTCGATTCCTGGCAGAACCTACGGCCTGCACGACATCGCCATGTTCAATCTGTTGAAAGTGATGGAAATCAGCCTCTATGAAAACGAAGGCAATAGCGCACTGACATATGAAGGACTGCTGGCGCATATTTGCGCCAAAATCAGCCACTACATCACGCTGATGGTGGAGGGTAGCAATATCTGCGATATCGGCCATCGCGACTGGGCGCCAGTGCCGCTGCTTTCTTCGTTTATCAGCGACTGTCTGGATAAGGGGCGTGATATTACCGATGGCGGTGCGCGCTATAACTTCTCCGGCGTGCAGGGCATTGGCATCGCTAACCTGAGCGACTCCCTGCATGCGCTGAATGGGTTAGTGTTTGAGCAGCAACGCTTAAGTTTTGATGAGTTACTGTCGGTATTAAAAGGTAACTTCGCTACCCCGGAAGGGGAGAAGGTTCGCGCCAGGCTGATCAACCGCTTCGAAAAATACGGCAACGATATTGATGACGTGGATAACATCAGCGCTGAACTACTGCGTCACTACTGCAAAGAGGTGGAGAAATACCAGAACCCGCGCGGCGGGCAATTTACGCCGGGTTCTTATACCGTTTCCGCGCACGTGCCGCTGGGTTCGGTGGTGGGAGCGACGCCGGACGGCCGTTTTGCTGGTGAGCAACTGGCGGACGGCGGCTTGTCGCCGATGCTGGGCCAGGATATGCAGGGACCGACGGCAGTACTGAAATCGGTGAGTAAACTGGATAATACACTGCTGTCGAACGGCACTCTGCTTAACGTGAAGTTTACCCCTGCAACCCTTGAAGGGGAGGCGGGGTTAAACAAGCTGGCGGATTTCCTGCGCGCGTTTACCCAGCTCAAGCTGCAGCACATCCAGTTTAACGTGGTGAATGCCGATACATTGCGGGAAGCGCAGCAACGCCCGCAGGATTTCGCCGGACTGGTGGTACGCGTGGCGGGGTACAGCGCCTTCTTTGTCGAACTGTCGAAGGAGATTCAGGATGACATCATTCGCCGCACCGCGCATCAACTGTGAGGTCGTGGAACCGCGTAGTGATGAAATTGCACGCATCTTCAACATTCAGCGTTATTCACTGAATGACGGACAGGGGATTCGCACGGTGGTCTTTTTTAAAGGCTGCCCGCATACCTGTCCGTGGTGCGCCAATCCTGAGTCAATTTCACCACGTATTGAAACGGTGCGGCGGGAGAGTAAATGCCTGCATTGTGCGCCGTGTCTGCGCAATGCCGATGAATGCCCTTCCGGTGCGTTTGAGCGCATTGGCCGTGATATCACGCTGGGTGAGCTGGAACATGAAGTGCTGAAGGATGATATCTTCTTTCGTACCTCCGGCGGCGGGGTGACGCTCTCCGGCGGTGAAGTGTTGATGCAGGCGCCTTTCGCCACCCGTTTTTTACAGCGCATGAAGCGGTTGGGGATTCAGTGCGCCATTGAAACTGCAGGGGATGCGCCAGCCAGCCGCCTGTTGCCGCTGGCAAAAGCGTGCGATGAGGTCTTATTCGATCTCAAAATAATGGATGCTGTTCAGGCGCGCGAAGTGGTCAATATGAATTTGCCGCGCGTGATAGAGAATTTACGGCTATTAGTCAGTGAGGGAATCCATGTGATCCCTCGCCTGCCGTTGATTCCTGGCTTTACGCTCAGTACAGAGAACTTACAGCGCGCATTGGCGTTGTTGGCATCGTCAGGCATAAAGCAGGTACACCTGCTACCGTTTCATCAGTATGGCGAACCGAAATATCGCCTGCTGGGGCTGCAGTGGTCGATGAAAGATATCCCTGCCCCATCTGAGCAAGAGGTGGCGGCACTGCGTGAGATTGCGGAATGTGCCGGATTTCAGGTAACCACAGGAGGTTAACATGGCAGTCTCACCTGGACGACATCTGGTGGCAGTGACCGCGTGTGTGAGCGGTGTGGCGCATACCTATATGGCTGCCGAGAGGCTGGAAAAGCTCTGCCAGCAAGAGAAGTGGACCATCAAGATTGAAACCCAGGGGGCGCTGGGGACCGAAAATCGTCTAACGGAAGAGGATATCAGCCGTGCCGATGCGGTATTGCTGATCACTGATATCGAGCTGACGGGCGTGGAGAGATTTACCCAAAGTCGCTATATTCAGTCGGGTATTAGCGCTTTTCTACGGGAACCTCAGCGGGTCATAAGCGCGGTGCGTAAACTTCTTTCGGCGCCGCAGCATACCCATATTATTCTGGAATAGTCTTCTTTTCCGTCAACTGGCTGTGATACTGCCGACGATACTCTGAGGGCGAACGCTCCGTATTTTTTCGAAACAGGCGGCAGAAGTAGTTACTGTCGACAAACCCACAGGTATGAGCAACCTCTTTGACTTTCAGATCGTAACCCTTCAGTAGCGTTTTGGCGTGCTCCAGCCGCGTATGGTTCAGATATTCATTAAAGCCAATGGCACCCGTTTTCTGAAACAGGTGCGAGAGGTAATTCGGCGAGATATAAAATGCCTGAGCCACCGATTCACGGGTTAAAGGCATGGCGTAATTTTCGTCGATATAATCGCGAATGGCTTCGAAAAGTGCCTGACTACGCGAGGCCGTTTGGATTTGGCTGCCGAGCAGGTCGGCGCAGTGGCTCAGGAGGCTGGCGACGATAAGGCGAGCGGTTTGCTGTTCTTTCGGCTGCATTTGCATCTCGTGCAACGTTTGCAGCAGGAATGAACCAATACGAGGACCCCGGCGGGCGACGTGCTGTTTGGCCAGATTATGTAACTCAGCGCCGTCCCAGTGAGTGACGCTGAAACCGAGTTGCTGTTTACCGAACAGTACGCTCAGCGTAGTGACAGGCATCTGCCATTGGGGGGCATTCCAGCCGCCAGCGGGTATGTAAAGCACATCCTGTTCGGTCATCAATGACGTCTCTCCATTGATGTTCATCTCCGTCAGCGTCCCTTCCAGCACTATTTCCAGACGCGGGAAATCCACCTGTAATGCTGAGGAGGGCGCGGGACCAGCGGCAGTGGCAAAACAGATTTTCCGTAGAGGAGTCTGGCCGCTAATCAGGCGGGTGAGCAGATGGCTGACGTCGTAATTCATGATTTCCTTTTCCGTGCGCACGAACCGCTCAACCTTAACTGGCGGCATAAAAAAAGGCCACACTATGTGTGACCTTTTACGCCGGGCTGTGAGGATTAGCCGGTATTACGCATACCTGCCGCTACGCCTGCGATGGTGACCATCAGCGCCTGCTCTACGCGGCGATCCGGTTCCTTACCTTCTTCTTCCGCTTTACGGGAGCGGTGCAGCAACTCAGCCTGCAGCACGTTCAGTGGGTCGGTGTAAATATTACGCAGTTGGATAGATTCGGCAATCCACGGTAGATCGGCCATCAGATGGGAATCGTTAGCGATTGCCAGAACCACATTGATATCTGCTTCGAGCAGCTTACGCAGCTCGCTGCCCAGAGCCCACAATTCTGGTTTCACCAGACGCTGATCGTAGTATTCCGCCAGCCACAGATCGGCTTTGGAGAAAACCATTTCCAGCATGCCAAGGCGGGTTGAGAAGAATGGCCAGTCGCGACACATGGCTTCAAGTTCGCTCTGTTTACCGTCTTCTACCACTTTTTGCAGCGCCGCACCCGCACCCAGCCAGGCTGGCAGCATCAGGCGGTTTTGCGTCCAGGCGAAAATCCACGGAATGGCACGCAATGACTCCACGCCACCGGTCGGACGGCGCTTAGCCGGGCGTGAACCGAGGGGTAATTTACCCAGTTCCTGCTCTGGTGTTGCGGAGCGGAAGTACGGCACAAAGTCTTTGTTTTCGCGTACATAGCCGCGATACATGTCACAGGAGATGGTAGACAGCTCATCCATAACGTGACGCCACGAATCTTTCGGCTCTGGCGGCGGCAGCAGGTTTGCTTCCAGAATCGCGCTGGTGTACAGCGACAGGCTGCTAATGGTGATTTCCGGCAGACCGTATTTGAAGCGAATCATCTCGCCCTGTTCGGTCACGCGCAGGCCACCTTTCAGGCTTCCTGGCGGTTGAGAGAGCAGTGCCGCATGAGCCGGGGCACCGCCGCGACCAATGGAACCGCCGCGACCGTGGAACAGCGTCAGCTCGATACCAGCTTTTTCACAGGTTTTGATCAGTGCGTCCTGAGCCTGGTACTGCGCCCAGGATGCGGCCATTACGCCCGCATCTTTCGCGGAGTCGGAATAGCCAATCATCACCATCTGTTTGCCCTGGATAAAGCCGCGATACCAGTCAATATTCAGCAACTGGGTCATCACGTCATTGGCATTGTTGAGGTCATCCAGCGTTTCGAACAGTGGAGCAACCGGCAGCGCGAAGCCAATACCGGCCTCTTTTAGCAACAGATGAACGGCCAGCACGTCAGACGGCGTTTTCGCCATGGAAATGACGTAAGCGGCGATAGAGCCCTTCGGCGCTTCAACAATCACTTTGCAAGTGTCGAGCACTTCGCGGGTCTCTTCACTCGGCTCCCACTGACGTGGCAGCAGCGGACGTTTCGAATTCAGTTCACGGATCAGAAACGCCTGTTTGTCGGCTTCGGACCAGCTTTCGTAATCACCGATACCGAGATAACGGGTCAGTTCGCCCAGTGCTTCGGTATGGCGTGTGCTCTCCTGACGAACATCAATACGCACCAGCGGTACGCCAAAGCATTTCACGCGACGCAGGGTATCAAGCAGTTCGCCGTTAGCGATGATGCCCATACCGCAGGCCTGCAGGGATTTATAACAAGCGTAGAGCGGTTCCCACAGCTGTTCGTTCTGAGTGAGCAGGCCTGCCGGTTTCGGCAGTTTCTGACCTTTCAGGCGGGCTTCCAGCCAGGCCTGGGTTGCCATCAACTGACCACGCAGTTTTTTCATCAGGTAACGGTACGGCTCTTGCGCGCCTTCGGCACCGGCAAGGTCGCGAAGCTCGTCGGTACATTCAACCATCGAGAGCTCTGAGATCAGCAACTGAATATCTTTCAGGAACAGATCAGTTGCTTTCCAGCGGCTCAGCAACAGGACATGACGAGTAATATCTGCGGTAACGTTCGGGTTGCCGTCGCGGTCACCGCCCATCCAGGAGGTAAAACGTACCGGTACAAAATCAACCGGCAGCTTGTAATTCAGGTTCTCTTCAAGCTGTTCGTTGAGCTCGCGAAGATAGTCAGGCACACCTTCCCACAGGCTGTTTTCCACCACCGCAAAGCCCCATTTGGCCTCGTCGACCGGGCTGGGACGGTGTTTACGAATTTCATCGGTATGCCAGGACTGCGCGATAAGCTGGCGCAGGCGGCGCATCAACTGATGGCGCTCATAATCGACGATATCGGTGTTATCCAACTGCTTTAAGCAGTTGTTCACTTCCACCATTTTGTGGATCAGCGTACGGCGGGTGATCTCTGTCGGATGGGCAGTCAGCACCAGTTCCAGCGACAGCGATTCGACGGCTTGCCTGATGGTCGTTTCGTTGAGATCGGGTTGGTCTTTCAGTTTACGCAGAGTACGAGCAATCACTTCCGGGTTGTTTGCGGCTTCGCCTTTTGGCGAAATGCTATGGTATTGCTCAGCGGTGTTGGCAAGGTTCAGAAACTGGCTGAATGCGCGGGCAACCGGCAGCAGTTCATCATTGGACAGGTTTTGCAGCGTATTGAGCAATTCCTGACGATTAGCTTCATTACCAGCACGTGAAGATTTGGACAGCTTACGGATTGTTTCGACCCTATCAAGGATGTTCTCTCCCAACGCATCCTTGATGGTATCCCCCAGCAGCTTGCCGAGCATACTGACATTACTACGCAAAGCGGAATATTGTTCGTTCATGTTAACCCAGACACCCCATCTCATTTTATTTTGTTATATCCACCGTCATGCAACGTGAAACGGATAGATATCAGACACCGCCTTTTATAAAGCCACGTAAAACCCACGACGTCAATTGCGGCGAAATCGGTTCAGCAAACGAATAAATGGCGTAAATTTACGAAATTTAATTCGCTTCCCGGCTAATAAGCGTTGCTTATGGAATTGTGAACAATGTCACTCTATTTTACCCTCACTCCGGATGTGGTTAACCGGAGTGAGGTGATGCAAATTAATGCCAGCAGAAATGATGGACCACCTGCGTGATTAACTCACGGGTAGGTTTAATAAAGCGGGTCTCAAGATATTCATCGGGCTGATGAGCCTGATTGATCGAGCCAGGTCCCAATACCAGCGTCGGGCACAGCGTCTGGATAAACGGCGCTTCGGTGCAGTAATTGACCACTTCCGTTTCTACACCCAACAGTTTTTCGACCACGTCGACCAATTGATGGTCCTGCGGGCACTCATAACCCGGGATCGGCGGGTGAAGTTCAGAAACCGTCAGGCGACCCGGCCAGCGGCTGCTTACCGGCTCCAGCGCCTCATTGAGCAGGCCATTCAGATCTTCAAGCGTCATCCCCGGAAGCGGGCGAATGTCCATATGCAGTTCACAACAGGCGCAAATTCGGTTAGACGCGTCACCACCGTGGATGCTGCCGAGGTTCAATGTCGGATAGGGTACGGTGAACGCATCGTAGTGAAAACGCTCTTTCAGATTGTCGCGTAGCTGCAGAATATGACCAATGGCATCATGCATCAGTTCAATAGCATTTACCCCTCTGGCGGGATCGCTTGAATGACCCGATTGCCCCAGTATGCGAATTGCACTGGAGATATGGCCTTTGTGCGCGCGGACCGGTTGCAGTGAGGTGGGCTCGCCGATGATGGCGCAATCCGGCCGCAGTTGCGTATTTTCAGCAAAATAACGCGCACCTGCCATGCTGGTCTCTTCATCGGCCGTCGCCAGAATGTAGAGCGGCTTTTTCAGTTTCGTCACATCAACATCACGCAACGCGTCAAGAATGAAGGCGAAGAAGCCTTTCATATCGGCGGTGCCCAGGCCGTAGAGCTTGTTATCATGTTCCGTCAGCGTGAAGGGATCGCGCGTCCAGCGCCCGTCATCAAAGGGAACGGTATCGGTATGGCCGGTCAACAGAAGACCGCCAGCGCCCTCACCGATGCTGGCTAATAGATTAAACTTGTTGCGTGTGCCGGGGACGGGTTGTACTTCAACCTTGAACCCGAGGTCGCCAAACCATCCAGCCAGCAGATTGATTAAAGAAGCATTGCTTTGATCAAGGGCTTCTTCCGTTGCGCTGATAGACGGAGTGCCAATCAGGGCGCGGTAAATCTCGATAAATGGTGGCAAATTCATTTTCATTGTTGACATACCTGAGTTCGTGATAGTATCAATATTCATGCATTAATAGTGAATAAAAATACATTAATGCTGAGCGTAAAGGAACCCATCCGGCGCCTTTACAGCGCGACGTGGGATTGATGCCAAATCACTCCCTGGCAAACATGACGTACTAAGAAGGTAGACTGCCCCGATGTTGAACACATTAATTGTGGGTGCCAGCGGTTACGCCGGCGCAGAGCTAGTGACCTATGTAAATCGCCATCCTCATATGAACATAACCGCTTTGACGGTTTCAGCGCAAAGCAATGATGCAGGAAAATTGGTCTCTGATTTACATCCGCAGTTGAAAGGCATTGTCGACCTGCCATTGCAGCCGATGTCGGATATCAGTGAGTTCGCACAAGGTGTGGATGTTGTATTTCTGGCAACGGCGCATGAAGTTAGCCACGATTTGGCGCCACAATTCCTCGCTGCAGGTTGCGTGGTTTTTGACCTGTCTGGTGCGTTTCGTGTTAACGATCCTGCGTTCTATGAAAAATTCTATGGCTTTACTCATCAACATCCGGACCTCCTCGCGCAGGCAGTGTATGGTCTGGCGGAGTGGAACACGGATGCACTGAAAGAGGCGAAGCTGATAGCCGTACCGGGTTGCTACCCAACGGCGGCTCAGCTCTCCCTTAAACCACTGATCGATGCGGGTGTGCTGGAACTGAATCAGTGGCCAGTAATTAACGCCACCAGTGGTGTGAGTGGCGCAGGGCGTAAAGCCGCTATCTCGAATAGTTTCTGTGAAGTCAGCCTGCAGCCGTATGGCGTGTTCAATCATCGTCATCATCCGGAAATCACCACCCACCTGGGCGCTGACGTTATTTTTACCCCGCATCTGGGTAATTTCCCGCGTGGCATTCTGGAAACCATTACCTGCCGTCTGAAACCAGGGGTAACACAGGTTCAGATCGCCGGGATTTTCCAACAGGCTTATGGCAATAAACCGCTGGTACGCCTGTACGATAAAGGCGTTCCGGCTCTGAAAAATGTGGTTGGCCTGCCGTTCTGCGATATTGGTTTCGCCGTGAAGGACGAGCACCTGATTGTTGTGGCCACCGAAGATAACTTATTAAAAGGCGCGGCTGCACAGGCAGTGCAGTGTGCCAATATTCGTTTCGGCTACGCTGAAACCCAGTCTCTTATCTAATTGAGTGCAGGCCTGATGATGAATCCATTAATTATTAAACTCGGCGGCGTACTGCTGGATAGTGAAGAAGCGCTGGAGCGTCTGTTTACCGCGCTGGTGAATTATCGTGAATCGCACCAGCGCCCGCTGGTCATTGTCCACGGTGGCGGCTGCGTAGTGGATGAGTTGATGAAACAGCTCAACCTGCCGGTGAAAAAGAAAAATGGCCTGCGCGTGACCCCGGCCGATCAAATCGACATTATTACCGGTGCTCTGGCGGGAACGGCGAACAAAACCCTGTTGGCCTGGGCGAAGAAACATCAGATTCCATCTGTCGGTCTGTACCTTGGCGACGGTGACAGCGTGAAAGTGACGAAACTGGATGAAGAACTGGGCCATGTGGGCCAGGCGCAACCGGGTTCGCCGAAGCTTATTAACGCGTTACTGGACGGTGGTTTCCTGCCGGTGATTAGCTCCATTGGCGTGACCGATGAAGGCGAACTGATGAACGTCAACGCAGACCAGGCGGCGACGGCACTGGCGGCAACGCTGGGCGCAGATCTGATTCTGCTCTCCGATGTGAGCGGTATTCTGGATGGTAAAGGTCAGCGTATTGCCGAGATGACGGCGGCTAAAGCTGAGCAGTTAATTGCGCAGGGCATCATCACCGATGGCATGATTGTGAAAGTGAATGCGGCGCTGGATGCGGCACGTACGTTGAATCGCCCGGTGGATATCGCCTCCTGGCGGCATGCGGATCAGTTACCGGCGCTGTTTAACGGCACACCAATCGGCACACGTATTCTGGCTTAAAATTTTCCCTGACCCTCTCTTTAGAGGAGAGGGTGAAAGACAGGCAACATTAAACGAATTTAAGGAAGCATGTTATGGCACTTTGGGGTGGGCGTTTTACTCAGGCAGCAGATCAACGGTTCAAACAGTTCAATGACTCTTTGCGCTTTGACTATCGCCTGGCGGAGCAGGATATCGTTGGCTCTGTGGCCTGGTCCAAAGCGTTGGTTACTGTGGGTGTGTTAACCAGCGAGGAGCAGCTTCAACTGGAAGATGCGCTGAATATCCTGCTGGAAGAAGTGCGTGCTAATCCACAGCAGATCCTCGAAAGCGATGCCGAAGACATTCACAGCTGGGTGGAAGGCAAACTGATTGATAAAGTCGGTCAGTTGGGGAAAAAGCTGCACACCGGGCGTAGCCGTAACGATCAGGTCGCGACCGATCTCAAACTGTGGTGCAAAGACACGGTGGCTGAGCTGCTGACCGCAAACCGTCAGTTGCAAAGCGCGCTGGTTGAAACCGCAGAGAATAACCAGGATGCGGTAATGCCGGGTTACACCCACCTGCAACGTGCGCAACCTGTCACTTTTGCCCACTGGTGCCTGGCCTATGTAGAAATGCTGGCGCGTGATGAAAGCCGTCTGCAGGATACGCTTAAGCGCCTGGACGTGAGCCCGCTGGGCTGTGGTGCGCTGGCGGGCACCGCTTATGAAATTGATCGCGAACAGCTGGCAGGCTGGCTGGGTTTTGCATCCGCAACCCGCAACAGCCTGGACACCGTTTCTGACCGTGACCATGTACTGGAGCTGCTCTCTGATGCATCTATCGGTATGGTCCATCTCTCTCGTTTCGCCGAAGATCTGATTTTCTTCAATACCGGTGAAGCCGGATTTGTTGAATTGTCCGATCGCGTTACCTCCGGCTCGTCCCTGATGCCACAGAAGAAAAATCCGGATGCGCTGGAGCTGATCCGCGGCAAATGTGGCCGTGTACAGGGAGCGCTGACCGGTATGATGATGACCCTGAAAGGCCTGCCGCTGGCGTACAATAAAGATATGCAGGAAGACAAAGAAGGACTGTTCGATGCTCTCGATACCTGGCTTGACTGCCTGCACATGGCGGCGCTGGTGCTGGACGGCATTCAGGTGAAACGTCCGCGTTGCCAGGAAGCGGCGCAGCAGGGTTATGCGAACGCGACCGAGCTGGCGGATTATCTGGTTGCCAAAGGTGTGCCATTCCGTGAAGCGCACCATATTGTTGGTGAAGCTGTGGTGGAAGCTATCCGTCAGAGTAAACCGCTCGAAGAGCTGGCGCTGGCGGATTTGCAAAAATTTAGCGCGGTGATTGCCGATGATGTTTATCCGATTTTGTCGCTGCAATCTTGCCTTGATAAACGCGCAGCAAAAGGTGGCGTATCACCAAAACAGGTCGCTCAGGCCATTGTCGATGCGAAAAACCGCCTGGTTTAATCCTCTTTGCTCTTCCCCAAAGGGCGAAAGAGCAAACCCTGACAAAGGCAGCGCTTGCTGCCTTTTCTCTTTTTATTGTGCGCAAAAAAAAAGCGGACCGTAGGGTCCGCAAATGTTCACGTTGGCTTTAGTTGTTCAGAGAGAACTTGCAGTGGCATCAAGGGTAATGATTCCCGCTTCGTTTCTTGAGTTAATGATTGAACAGAATGCTTGATAGGGATAATCGTTCGTTGCTATTCTATCTATCGCCATGAACTATCGTGGCGACGGAGGATGAATAATGAATATTCGTGATCTTGAATATCTGGTGGCGTTAGCTGAACACCGCCATTTTCGCCGTGCTGCGGATTCCTGCCACGTCAGCCAACCAACACTGAGCGGGCAAATTCGTAAACTGGAAGACGAGCTTGGCGTTATGCTGCTGGAGCGTACCAGCCGCAAGGTCTTGTTCACTCAGGCCGGTTTACTGCTGGTGGATCAGGCGCGTACCGTGCTGCGTGAGGTCAAAGTGCTCAAGGAGATGGCAAGTCAGCAAGGGGAAACGATGTCCGGCCCACTGCATATTGGCTTAATCCCTACCGTTGGACCCTATCTGCTCCCGCATATTATCCCTATGCTGCATCAGACGTTCCCGAAACTGGAAATGTATCTGCATGAAGCGCAGACCCATCAGCTTCTGGCGCAACTGGACAGCGGCAAGCTGGATTGTGCAATCCTGGCACTGGTGAAAGAGAGTGAGGCCTTTATTGAGGTGCCGCTTTTCGACGAACCCATGATGCTGGCGATTTACGAAGACCATCCGTGGGCGAATCGCGACCGCGTCCCGATGTCCGATCTGGCGGGTGAAAAACTTCTCATGCTGGAAGATGGGCATTGCCTGCGCGATCAGGCGATGGGCTTCTGCTTTGAAGCGGGTGCAGATGAAGACACTCACTTCCGGGCGACCAGTCTGGAGACACTTCGCAATATGGTAGCTGCAGGCAGCGGAATCACGTTACTGCCAGCGCTGGCGGTACCGCGTGAGCGTGTGCGGGATGGTGTAGTGTATCTGCCATGTATAAAACCGGAGCCGCGTCGTACGATTGGTCTGGTTTATCGTCCTGGCTCACCGCTGCGTAGCCGCTATGAGCAGCTGGCAGAGGCCATCCGTGGTGCGATGGATGGCCATTTCGACAGTGCGTTAAAACAGGCGGTTTAAGCCATTTAGCGCGGCTACCCGATAGGCTTCTGCCATGGTCGGATAGTTAAAGGTGGTGTTAACAAAGTATTCGATTGTGTTACCGCCACCTTTTTGCTCCATAATCGCCTGGCCGATATGAATGATTTCGGCCGCGCGTTCCCCAAAGCAGTGAATCCCTAGAATCTCTTTGGTTTCGCGATGGAACAGGATTTTCAGCGTGCCAACGTTCATGCCCACAATCTGCGCTCGCGCCAGGTGTTTAAACTGAGCCCGGCCCACCTCATAAGGTACTTTCATTGCCGTTAGCTGCTGCTCGGTTTTGCCCACAGAGCTAATTTCCGGAATGGTGTAAATGCCGGTTGGAATGTCTTCAACCAGGTGTGCTGTCGCTTCACCTTTCACCATCGCCTGCGCGGCAATACGCCCCTGATCATAAGCCGCCGAAGCAAGGCTTGGGTAACCGATCACGTCGCCAACGGCATAAATATGCGGTAACGCTGTCTGGTACATACTGTTGACTTTCAACTGACCACGGCCATCAGCATCCAGACCAATATTTTCCAGTTGTAAACTGTCGGTGTTGCCGGTACGACCATTTGCGTAGAGCAGACAGTCTGCTTTCACTTTCTTGCCGGATTTCAGGTGCATAATCACACCATCATCCATTCCCTCAATCTGCTCATACTCTTCGTTATGGCGAATAACGACGCCGCTGTTCCAGAAGTGATAGGAAAGGGAGTCCGACATTTCCTGATCCAGGAAGGCCAGCAGGCGATCACGGGTGTTGATCAGATCGACTTTGACATTCATTCCCCGGAAGATCGAAGCGTATTCGCAGCCGATCACCCCCGCACCGTAGATGATCACGTGGCGAGGTTCGTGGTGCATATTCAGAATCGAGTCACTGTCATAAATGCGCGGATGAGAGAAGTCCACATCGGCCGGGCGATAGGGGCGAGAGCCACAGGCTATCACGAACTTCTCGGCGGTGAGGGTTTCCACTGAACCATCCGGGCATTCCAGCGAAACTGTGTGAGGATCAATAAAATGGGCGTTACCCTGCAAGATCTCACAGCGATTACGCTCATAAAAACCTTGCCGCATCTGCGTTTGTTGGTTAATCACGCTATCCGCATGATTGAGAATATCGGCGAAAGAGGAACGAAGAAGGCGGGTGTGGTCGCTATATAAAGGGTTTTGGTTAAATTCGATAATACGGCTGACCGCGTGGCGAAGGGCTTTCGAAGGGATGGTTCCCCAGTGGGTACATCCTCCGCCCACGTTGTGATAGCGCTCAATGACTGCTATCCGGGCACCTTGTTTAACCAGCCCCATAGCAGCGCCTTCGCCGCCGGGACCGGAGCCTATAACTATTGCGTCGTAATCGTAGGAATGTGGCATGGGAGGGCTTACCTGTTCTTATACATAAAAACAACATAATAGTAACATCGTTAGCGGGATAACCCAATTATCGTTGTGCTTTTTTCATGCAGTAAAGCAGAAAGAGCTCGTAAACAATCATTCACAATCCAGTACAATCCGATTAGTTTTATTCTCTGGTATAGTGCCAGCAGGTCTGCGGAGGGATTCAAGCATCGTGATGGGCGTTAGAGCGCAACAAAAAGAAAAAACCCGGCGTTCGCTGGTTGAGGCGGCATTTAGCCAGCTTAGCGCTGAGCGCAGTTTTGCCAGCCTGAGTTTGCGCGAAGTTGCGCGTGAGGCGGGCATTGCCCCGACGTCCTTTTATCGCCATTTCCGCGATGTGGATGAGCTCGGCCTGACCATGGTCGATGAGAGCGGCTTAATGCTGCGTCAGTTGATGCGTCAGGCACGCCAGCGTATCGCAAAAGGCGGCAGTGTTATTCGAACTTCCGTTTCGACCTTTATGGAATTTATCGGCAACAATCCGAACGCATTTCGCCTGCTGCTCCGTGAACGGTCCGGCACCTCAGCGGCATTCCGCGCTGCGGTAGCACGTGAAATTCAGCACTTTATTGCGGAACTTGCCGATTATCTCGAACTCGAAAACCATATGCCGCGTGCGTTCACCGAAGCGCAGGCCGAGGCAATGGTCACTATTGTTTTCAGCGCGGGTGCCGAGGCACTGGATATCGGCGTTGAGCAACGCAGGCAATTAGAAGAGCGACTGGTATTGCAGCTGCGGATGATCTCCAAAGGTGCGTACTACTGGTATCGCCGTGAACAAGAGAAACTGGCGCATCAAACCGACGAGTGAAGGATAAGTAATGAAACAATCTGTCCAGGATAGAGGTACATTGTTGCTGGCGCTGATCGCTGGCTTATCGATTAATGGCGCATTTGCAGCGATTTTTAGCTCGATCGTGCCTTTTTCCGTCTTCCCGATCATCTCACTGGTGCTAACGGTGTACTGCCTGCATCAGCGCTATCAAAACCGAACTATGCCGGTCGGGTTGCCGGGCCTGGCCGCGGCCTGCTTTATTCTGGGCGTGTTACTTTACAGCACCGTTGTACGGGCGGAATATCCGGCTATTGGCTCTAATTTCCTGCCAGCGGTATTGTCCGTAATCCTGGTTTTCTGGATTGGTTATCGCATGCGTAACCGTAAGTCAGAACTGTAAACCATAGATGAAGCGCATCCTGCCCTTGAGCTGATGCGCTTCGTCTTCTATTTCGCAGTGAGCAATACGCCGCACTCCATATGGTGCGTGTAAGGGAACTGATCGAACAGCGCAAGGCGTTCAACGCGGTGTGTCTGGCTCAGAGTTTCCAGGTTCTTACACAGTGTCTGCGGATTACAGGAGATATAAAGAATACGCGGATAGGCCTGCACCATCTTTTCCGTTTCCGCATCCAGCCCGCTACGCGGCGGATCGACAAAAATCGTCTCGCACTGATAATCTTTCAAATCGATACCCTGCAAGCGGTTGAATTCACGCACGCCGTTCATTGCCTGGGTAAACTCTTCTGCTGACATACGAATGATTTGCACGTTATCGATATGATTCGCGGCGATATTATATTGTGCAGCCGCAACCGAAGGCTTGGCGATTTCTGTAGCCAGAACGCGATCAAAATTACGTGCAAGTGCCAGTGAGAAATTGCCGTTGCCGCAGTAGAGCTCCAGCAGGTCGCCTGTTGAATCTTTCGTTGCGCCCAGTGCCCACTCCAGCATCTGAATATTCATTGCCGCGTTGGGTTGTGTGAAGCTGTTTTCAACCTGGCGATAAATCATCTCTTTTCCGGCAACCGGTAGACGTTCGTCAATATAATCCTGATCCAGTTCGATTTTAGTTTTGGTGGCGCGTCCGATCAGGTGCACATTCAGGTTTTTCGCACGTAAGGCATCACGCAGACGCGTGGCCTCTTCACGCCATTCGTCATCCAGTTTTTTGTGATACAGCAGGGAGACAACGGCCTGATTGCTCATGGTGGTCAGGTAGTCAATCTGAAACAACTTGTGGCGAAGCACTTTATTGCCTCGCAGGCCGTCCATCATCTCTTTCATTAACTGATTGATCAGTTCGCTTGCCGCCGGGAAGCTATCGACGCGGATTCGGCTTTTCGTCTGCTGATCAAAAATAATGTGGTAGAGATCGTCGCCATCGTGCCAGATACGAAATTCGGCGCGCATGCGGTAATGGCTGACCGGTGAACGGAACACCTCCGGAACGGGCGCGGAAAAAGGCGTCATCATGGCTTGCAGACGTACGACTTTCTCAGCCAGCTGGGCTTCGTACTGTTCTGTCGGCAGGTGTTCGGGTGTCATTGTGCTTCCTGAATGATTAAGAATAACGCGGGGGATTGTAGGGATTGCTCAGGGGATGTCCAGTCCTGGATGTTTTTTCAATTCCCGGCATAGCAGTCTGGACATCTATATGTTTCTGAATGTAGCATCCTTGTTCCGGTCCTGTGAGTTAAAAGGGAATCCAGTGTAAATCTGGAGCTGACGCGCAGCGGTAAGGATGTGTGGGATGATAGCGAAAGCAGACACTGCATATATATGTGGGAAGTCATCATCTTGTTGTACCTCCCAGCCCGAAGACCTGCCGGAATTACGTCGCATTTGGCGCCATCATCGCGAGCTATTGATGACGCCTGCGGCATCCTTATTATTTTGTGGATGCTCTCACAATGATTAAAAAAGCTTCGCTGCTGACGGCGCTCTCCGTCACGGCATTTTCCGGCTGGGCGCAGGATGGTAACCCGGACTCTCTGGTAGTAACAGCAAACCGTTTTCAACAACCGGTGAATACCGTACTGGCACCCACCGATGTGGTGACGCGTGAGGATATTCAACGCTGGCAGTCAAAAGACCTTAACGATGTGATGCGTCGCCTGCCTGGAGTGGATATTGCCCAGTATGGTGGAATAGGGCAGAGCTCCTCTCTCTTTGTTCGCGGTACCGAAGCGCGTCATGTGCTGGTATTGATTGACGGCGTACCGATGGCGCGTGCCGGTATTGGCAACGCAATTGATATTGGTCAGATCCCGGTGTCGCTGGTACAGCGTATTGAATATATCCGTGGGCCACGTTCTGCGGTTTATGGCTCAGGAGCCATTGGTGGCGTGGTTAACATCATTACGATGAGTGACGATGAGTGTGCGCAGATTAACGCAGGGATGGGAAGCAACAGTTACCAGAACTATGACGGCGCGATAAATCAACGCTTTGGCGATACGATGGTGACGGCTGCTGGCGCGTATCAGACGACCAAAGGTTTTAACGTACAACCCGATTCAACCTATGCGGATGACAGCGATCGCGACGGTTATCGCAATAAACTATTCTGGGGCGGCGTTCAGCATAAATTTAACGATAGCATCTCAGGGTTCTTCCGCGGGTATGGCTACAGCTCAAATACCGATTACGACCAGGGCAGTGGTGGTTACGCAGGCGGTGGTGATGAAAGCCAGAATTACACCCAATCATGGGATACCGGCCTTAATTATCATTCCGGTATCTATTCATCTCAGCTGATTGCCAATTATCAGCACCTTAAAAATTATAATTACAATGCGCAGGATGGTCGCTATGCAGCGAGCGCAAGCCTGGACAATATGGAGCAGCGTTACATCCAGTGGGGTAACAACGTCGAGGTTGGACATGGCTCCGTTAGCGGTGGCGTTGACTGGAAACAGGAGAAACTGCAATCCAGCGGCACATCCAATACGGATATCTACAAGCGCGATACCACCGGGCTCTATCTGACAGGTCAGCAGCAAATTGACAAGGTAACCCTGGAAGCATCCGGGCGTGAAGACCATGACGAACAGTTCGGCTGGCATGGTACCTGGCAGACAGCGGCGGGTTGGGAGTTCGTTGATAATTACCGTGTAACGCTTTCTTACGGTACCGGGTTCCTGGCTCCGTCACTTGGTCAGCAGTTTGGTGCGGAGCGGTTTGGTATTGCTTCCAACCCGAATCTGAAACCAGAAGAGTCAAAGCAATGGGAAGCTGGGCTTGAAGGCCTGACGGGACCGCTGGACTGGCGACTGTCTACATATCGCTATGAAATCAATAACTTGATTGATTACGATAACAACGCTTATTACAACGTAAAATCGGCCACCATTAAAGGTCTGGAGTGGACCGGAAACGTGACAACAGGTCCTGTCGATCATCATTTAACGCTGCAATATATCGATCCGCGTGATGACGAAACCAATAAGGTGCTTGCACGTCGTGCGAAGCAGCAGGTTAAGTACGAACTGACCGGGCAGATTTATGACCTGGGCTGGAATGTTGCGTATCAATATCTGGGGCAACGCTATGACAACGCCTATGACGCAACAACTTATACCTCCCATACAGTTAAACTGGGCGGTGTAAGCGTCTGGGACATTGGATTGTCATATCCAATGACCTCTCACCTGACAGTTCGTGGTAAAATAGCCAACCTGTTCGATAAAGATTACGAGACAGCTTATGGCTACCAAACTGCAGGACGAGAATACACCTTGTCTGGCAGCTACACCTTCTAAACTGCGGCCTACCGTGCTGGTGTTCGATTCTGGCGTTGGTGGGTTATCGGTTTATGATGAGGTCCGGCACCTCCTGCCGGACCTGCATTACATTTACGCATTCGACAATGTCGCCTTTCCTTATGGTGAAAAGAGCGAAGAATTCATCGTTGAACGTGTTGTCGAAATTGTCACTGCCGTTCAGGCTCAATATCCCCTGGCGCTTGCCGTTATTGCCTGTAATACCGCCAGCACTGTTTCTTTACCTGCGCTACGCGAGAAATTCGCTTTCCCGGTTGTTGGGGTGGTTCCCGCCATCAAACCCGCTGCACGCTTAACGGCGAATGGTGTGGTGGGATTACTGGCGACACGAGCGACCGTAAAACGTCCTTATACCCATGAACTCATTAAGCGCTTCGCTAACGAATGCAAAATTGAATTGCTGGGTTCTGCGGAGATGGTTGAGCTTGCGGAAGCGAAGTTACACGGTAAACCCGTTCCGTTGGATGAGCTCAAACGCATCTTACGCCCGTGGCTGCGGATGCCGGAGCCACCCGATACCGTGGTGCTCGGCTGTACACACTTCCCTTTATTGCAGCATGAGTTGTTACAGGTTCTTCCCGAGGGGACGAGGCTGGTAGATTCTGGTGCGGCTATTGCGCGTCGTACGGCATGGTTGCTTGAGCATGAAGCACCTGAGGCTAAATCAGAAGATGAGAATCTGGCCTATTGCATGGCTGTCACACCAGAAACTGTTCTTTTATTGCCCGTTCTACAGCGCTATGGCTTCGGAACGCTCGAAAAACTCGCACTTTAATTGTCTTTTGAGCAAAAAAGAGACGGTTGAAAAATTTTTTAAAATTAGGGCTTGTCACTTCACAGGAACTCCCTATAATGCGCCTCCACTGACACGGAACAACGGCAGACAAGCCGCCGGGTCAGCAGGGTTTTCAGGCAAATGCCGGTGAGAAGCCCGCAGGGAAAAGTAAAAATAAATACTTGACTCTGCAGCGGGAAAGCGTAATATGCACACCCCGCGCCGCAGCGAAAAACGAAGCGGCACTGCTCTTTAACAATTTATCAGACAATCTGTGTGGGCACTCAAAGTGACATGGATTCTTGATGTCCTCGGACACTAAATGAATACCAAGTCTCAAGAGTGAACACGTAATTCATTACGAAGTTTAATTCATTGAGCATCAAACTTTTAAATTGAAGAGTTTGATCATGGCTCAGATTGAACGCTGGCGGCAGGCCTAACACATGCAAGTCGAACGGTAACAGGAAGCAGCTTGCTGCTTTGCTGACGAGTGGCGGACGGGTGAGTAATGTCTGGGAAACTGCCCGATGGAGGGGGATAACTACTGGAAACGGTAGCTAATACCGCATAATGTCGCAAGACCAAAGAGGGGGACCTTCGGGCCTCTTGCCATCGGATGTGCCCAGATGGGATTAGCTAGTAGGTGGGGTAACGGCTCACCTAGGCGACGATCCCTAGCTGGTCTGAGAGGATGACCAGCCACACTGGAACTGAGACACGGTCCAGACTCCTACGGGAGGCAGCAGTGGGGAATATTGCACAATGGGCGCAAGCCTGATGCAGCCATGCCGCGTGTATGAAGAAGGCCTTCGGGTTGTAAAGTACTTTCAGCGGGGAGGAAGGCAGTACGGTTAATAACCGTGCTGATTGACGTTACCCGCAGAAGAAGCACCGGCTAACTCCGTGCCAGCAGCCGCGGTAATACGGAGGGTGCAAGCGTTAATCGGAATTACTGGGCGTAAAGCGCACGCAGGCGGTCTGTCAAGTCGGATGTGAAATCCCCGGGCTCAACCTGGGAACTGCATTCGAAACTGGCAGGCTTGAGTCTTGTAGAGGGGGGTAGAATTCCAGGTGTAGCGGTGAAATGCGTAGAGATCTGGAGGAATACCGGTGGCGAAGGCGGCCCCCTGGACAAAGACTGACGCTCAGGTGCGAAAGCGTGGGGAGCAAACAGGATTAGATACCCTGGTAGTCCACGCCGTAAACGATGTCGACTTGGAGGTTGTGCCCTTGAGGCGTGGCTTCCGGAGCTAACGCGTTAAGTCGACCGCCTGGGGAGTACGGCCGCAAGGTTAAAACTCAAATGAATTGACGGGGGCCCGCACAAGCGGTGGAGCATGTGGTTTAATTCGATGCAACGCGAAGAACC
>NZ_JBCIVJ010000017.1:0-104517 GCF_039409775.1 Phytobacter palmae
AGTCCGGGTTCGGACACCACTACTCTAAATAACCCACATCAATATGAGGGGGAGCATTCAGCCCCGCTTTCCCGGATGCGGCTACGTCTAATCCGGGCCACTGCTCCAGGAAATTCTTTATATAACTGCAAAAATAAAAGTCAGAGAATTCCTGATGCCTATGACATGATCAAAACGGTTAACATGCATCGATAACTGTTTGCAGAGTTTAATTCAAAGAAGCTGAAACAGTTTCAGTTGTGGTTGAACCACAGCTACATTCCGCGCATAAAACTGAACGGGTTATAGCAAGAGCAAAGCCCTATTACTTACGCGATGAGGGATTATGTATGACGTGGGTGTATGAGCAGAGTACAGGAAACTTAAGCCACAATGGCAGCTATGTAGCAAAAGGATACGCAGGAAAAGGGGCTGGGAAAAATAATGCCCAGATGGAAGGAACGCCTGACACAGGTCCTCTTCCGCGGGGAAAATATTCAATAACAGGCCACCCGTTTCACCATCCACATACCGGAGCATATTCACTCCGACTGCACCCCAGCCCGGAAAATACCATGTATGGACGTTCAGGATTCCTGATCCACGGGGATAGTGTAAAGCACCCTGGCACAGCGTCTAATGGCTGTATCATCTTACCGCTGTTTATTCGCCAGAAAATATGGAGTAGCGGAGATAAGTCACTTGAGGTTATAAAATGAAAAAATACATCATCGGGCTGCTGGCTATTATGCCGCTCTCAGTACTGGCATCATCTCCGGACTGCCATTCATGGCCAATGAACATGGCGGAAGCATGGATGAAGAATGCTGGCATAGTTGACCTCGCTAACCTGGACGAATCAAAAACAGAAATAAAACAGTTGGCATCAGAGAAGAAGGGTAAGGATCTTTACACCCAAATTTATCACTTTGTCTTTCATGATAAATCAGGCGGTCAGTACGAAGTTATTACTCAAAGCGATGCTTCCAGTACTGAATGTTCAATCAGTGAAGTAAACAGTTTTTTGGTTACCAAAAAGGATTTAACTCACTAGCCTCAATAGAACCAGCAACATTTTCCATTACCGCTCCTTTCACCAGAGAGGAACGCAGGTGATTGGCTCCTTATCCCCCTCTCCCCCGGCCGGAAAATCGGTATGAGGGGGAGCATTCAGCCCCGCTTTCCCGGATGCGGCTACGTCTAATCCGGGCTACTGCTCCCCTATTTTAACTCTATAGACTCACCAAACATCCCATTCCCTCATCAATAAACCATATAAAAATCATGCCATTGTGGAAATATTTTTTAACATAAACTGTTTACATGGTAACGATAATTCATATCATCTTGATAATCACTATCACCGCTAAGGTGATGCGTTTGCGGCACAGGAGAATCAATGCCGCCGTACCTTTGATTAATCAGGATTATCACAATAATGAAACCTCGTAATTTTTGGACATTAAGTTCTTGTTTACTGATGATATTAAACGCTCATGCCGCAGCTGAAGGTCAAAAAGAAGAGACACTGGTGGTGGCCGCCAGCCGTGCGAATCACAGCATTACTGACATGGCGCAGACCACCTGGGTCATTGAACAAGCTGAAATTGAACAGCAGGTTCAGGGCGGGAGAGAGTTCAAAGAGGTACTGGCGCAATTGATTCCCGGTATGGATGTCAGCAGCCAGGGGCGCACCAATTACGGCATGAACATGCGTGGCCGTTCAATGATGGTCATGGTCGATGGCGTACGTTTAAACTCCTCACGCAGCGACAGCCGCCAGCTTGATTCGATCGATCCATTTAATATCGCCCGCATTGAAGTTATCTCCGGCGCCACCTCTCTCTATGGTGGCGGCAGTACCGGTGGTTTGATCAATATCGTGACCAAAAAAGGCCAGCCGGAAACAGAAGTCGAATTTCAGACTGGCATGAAGACGGGCTTTAACAGCCATAACGATAATGACGAGAATATCGCGGCGGCGGTCAGCGGCGGCAACGACAATGCCTCCGGTCGCCTTTCGGTGGCGTATCAGCGATTTGGCGGCTGGTATGACGGCAAAGGCAACGAGGTCAATATCGATAACACCCAGACCGGTCTGCAGTACTCAGACCGTCTGGATGTCATGGGCACCGGCACGCTGAATATCGACGATCATCAGCAGTTGCAGCTCACCACCCAGTATTACAAGAGCCAGTCCGACGGCAAGCACGGTCTGTTCCTGGGCGAGAATTTCTCGGCAGTGACCGGTTCCGGCAATGCCTACAACAAAAATAATCTCGACTCCGACCGCATTCCGGGCACCGAGCGCCACCTGATCAATCTGCAATATTCCAACACTGATTTCTGGGGGCAGGACCTGCTCGCTCAGATTTACTACCGCGATGAAAGCCTGACGTTCTACCCCTTCCCCACCCTCTCTGGCGGCCGTGTTACCAGTATTGGCGCATCGCAGCAAAAGACCGATTTCTACGGCGGCAAGCTGACCATCAACAGCAAGCCACTGGAGGATTTGACGCTGACATGGGGTGTGGATGCCGAACATGAAACCTTCGACGCCAACCAGCAATTTTTCGACCTCAACAAAGCGGCTGCCAGCGGTGGCATGAAGCTGGACAACGCTTATAACGTCGGGCGCTACCCGGGTTACAGCATCACCAACCTCGCCCCCTTCCTGCAAACCAGCTATGACATCTCCGCTATCACTCTGAGCGGTGGCGTACGTTATCAGTACACGGAAAACCGGGTCGATGACTTTATTGGTTACGCGCAACAACAGGCCATTGCCACAGGCAGAGCTACCTCGGCAGATGCGGTGCCAGGCGGGAAAACCGATTACAACAATCTGTTGTTTAACGCAGGTATCCTCGGTCATCTGACGGATCGCCAGCAACTGTGGTTTAACTTCTCACAAGGCTTTGAGATCCCGGATCTGGCGAAATACTACGGCTCCGGCACCTACCAGTTGAGCAATGGGCACTATCGCCTGGTCAACAGCGTGAACGTCAACGACTCAAAACTCGACGGTATCAAAGTCGATGCGTATGAGCTGGGCTGGCGCTACACCGGAGATAACCTGCGCACCCAGATTGCCGGTTACTACTCGCTTTCTGACAAAACCATCAACATCAATAAAACCGACATGACCATCAATATCGAAGATGACCAGCGTCGTATCTACGGTGTGGAAGGTCAGGTGGATTATTTCTTTACCGACAGCGAGTGGAGCACCGGCGCGAACTTTAATGCTATCAAATCGCAAACCCGCGTCGACGGCAAATGGGAAAAACTGACGGTCGATAGCGCCAGCCCGTCGAAAATGAGTGCCTGGGTCACCTGGGCACCGGGCGACTGGATGCTACGTCTGCAAAGTACCCAGACCTTTGATCTCTCTGACGAAGCGGGTAAACACATCGATGGTTATAACACCGTTGACCTGTTAGGCAGTTATCTTCTGCCCGTGGGTAAGCTGAGCTTTAGCGTCGAAAACCTGCTGGATGAAGATTACACCACCGCCTGGGGACAGCGCGCGCCGGGCCTTTACAGCCCAACCTACGGCGCTGAGAATCTCTATACTTACAAAGGCCGCGGTCGTACTTTCGGTCTGAATTACTCGGTCGCATTCTGATAGTCACTGCCGCCTGCACTGCGGGCGGCAGTGGTTGCGTATATGATCTTAAACCCCCGCCGTGCAGCCGGACAGGCGCTGAGTCTTTCGCAGAGCGCCATTTTCAGTCTGGCATGCACTGAGCATTGAGTGTCTCTTTGCACACCCAGCTTTTCAGCTATCTCCCTTACTCAAACACCTTATTACCCAGCGTCAGCGCCTTATCCAGATACGCCTTCCCGCTTCCCAGTTCCGATAGTAGCAGTAGCTCAGACGCTTTCACCTGTGCGCCGCAGTAATCAAAAATACCGTGGGCGATTTGTGCGTTAAAGGCTGCGGTAAAACCATGCCGGTCATAAGCACCCTGGCTTGCGGCACCAAGACCAATAATATGTACCGGCAGGTGCCCCAACTTTTTCACTATTTCCCCTTCGGCGGTCTCTTCATAGGCCCAGCCGTTGGTAAACACGCGATCAATCCAGCCCTTGAGCAGCGCGGGCATCGACCACCAATAGACAGGGAATACCAGTACCAGCGCGTCGGCCTTATCAATTCGCGCTTGCTCTGCGACAATATCCGCAGGGACGGGCGCGGTAAGCCTGAACGCGGCAAAATCTTGCGCGTTGAAGGTCGGGTTAAAACCTTCGGCGTGCAGGTCGACAATCTCTACAGTGTGTTGTGATTGAGCAGTGATCCCTTTCGCCACGGCGGCTGCGACGCTGTGGGTCAGAGAATGGGTATCCGGGTGAGAAACGACGATTAAAGCATGCATCTGGCGACTCCTGGTTGCGGGATAGCGTAAGGAAACGTACTCTTATATACCAAAGGTAACCTACTGGTAGTAAGTTACCTTTGGTATATAAGCATGTCAACGGAGAATTTCTACGATGAGCAGTCAGAGCACGCGCCAGCGTTTATCAAGGCAGGAACGTTATACCCAGCTGATTGAGGTGGCCTGGCAAATCATCCGGGAAGAAGGTACAGAAGCCCTGACGCTCGGCCACCTCGCAGAACGCGCCGGGATCACAAAGCCAGTGGTTTACGATCATTTCACCACTCGTTCAGGGCTGTTTGCCGCAATCTATCGGGAATATGATCTGCGTTCGACGGCGCGGATGGATGAAAAAATTAGCCAGACGGAGCCAGTACTGGAGAAAATCGCGGCGGTAATTGCCGATGCCTGGATTGAGTGCGTGTTGTTGTCCGGTCGCGAAATGCCAAGCGTTATTGCCGCGCTGAGCGGCACGCCGGAACTCGAACAACTACGCCAGGAGTACGCCACAGCGTTTATCGAAAAATGCCGGACGCTGTTTAGCCCTTTCTGTCAGGGCCATACGCTACAGACCCCGGCACTATGGGCGATGCTCGGTGCGGCTGAGGGGTTATCGTGGGCGGTGGTAATAGGAAAAATCAGCGCGCAACAAGCGAAGGATGAACTGGTTCAGGGGATCGTTTGCATGGTCAACGGGACTAAAGCGCGCGATTAACAGCAATCAGGCACTCATCATCCCCCTCACTATTAACAGCGAGGGGGAGGGTTTATCAGTCGTAGCTGGCAACCACTTCTATTGAGGCGTCTGCACGACCCGCCTGAACGGCGCCGGTAGTACGAATATAGCGGGCGGCCATGTTTATTAATTGAGACGTCGTTTGACCTGTATTACCGTAATTCGTGGTATTCACAATATTTGGTTGATTTAAGAGGACTTTACTTGTCGGATCACCTGTTGTTGGCTGTACCGACGCTGTGCCCCAGGCAAGTTGAATACCGTAACCTTCTGCGCCACCAGCCCGTAAACCAATAATGCCACGGCTGGAGTCAATAATTCCGGTACGTGGATATACCGTAATAATTAACCCAGAATTCGCTGTATTTGCGACTCGACTTATAACGGCATTAGGATTGGCAACATTCAAATTATCATAATAGGCGACGTTGGTTGTGCCCGACCCTCCATATCCCCACGTTGGAGGGCAATTTATTGTGAAACTGACGTCTTTCCAGGGCGAAGAATTCGGTATATCTGCGGCGTTAAACTTACCCAACTCCACTGTCTTATTAGCAAGGTCACACGTTCCAGGGTAAATAGTAAAACCACCACTTAAAGAAACTGAATTCGTGGTCCAGCTGTTTGCCAAAGGAGCTTCACCGTGGTTAGGCAGACCACTGGCCCAGGTATCCCCGGCGGTAAGAATTTGCAGAGCCTGAACCACCTTAATATCATCGAACTCAAGCATACCGCCGCCGTTAAGCTGGGCGGAATTGAATTTCCCTGGAATCTTCCACAGTTTTACCTTAACCGTAAAGAAGGCGCTCCAGGTAAAATTACTTGTCGATAATGTCCAGGTGCTTCGATTCAGTGCGCCTTCAGCATAGCCACCGAATGATTTTTGGGTAATATTAGTATCAATAAAGGAGATGCCTAAGCCATCGATTTTCGTAGGGAAAATATATTCATTACCGTATTTAATGGGTGTTTTCCCGGTAGTGCTATAGGCATATTCCATCCACCCCAGTTGCACACCGTTTGCACTGGCCCGGCAAGTCGTCCCGGAAACTCCCCACGCAAAATAATTGTAAGTATAAAGTTCCCGATACGTTGTCGTATCTCCAGAAAGGCCTGCGGTTATTTTATCCGATGCCGATGCGGGCAAAGTAAAGGATATGGGATTGACACCACCTGTGCATGTCACCACGCGAGCATAAGCAATATTAGTTAAAAACAGAAAAAATAAAACCAACAACCCTGTTCTGCGCATAATCGTCACCCTGACAATATTTTTCCCTCGGAATATATTAACTAAAAAACGCCTGTTGTCAAAAAAACATCCGTTTATTATAAAAACATTCATACAAATTATGAAAGCTTGATAATCAGCTCACCGAAATGATAAACAGAACAAATGAAAAAATAACCACCACCTTGATAAATATACATATTTTCCATCTTGCATGAAAGATGGATAAAATACACCTCACATAAATATATAATAAAAACATATATTACATTATTAATGCAACATGTACAAAATACATCAATTAAAACAAGTTAAATCATCACCTAATATATAGAATCATTTACTCATCCATTTGAAACATATTTTCTGAAATATGAAGAAGAGAGATGTCTCATTTCATGATTATCGATGTGATAAATTATGAAGACATTGACAGTGGAATAAACAAACTTGAAAAAAAACGTCAGGAAGATCGTACGCTCTAACCGAAAAAATATAACCACGTGAAAGAACCAGGTTGTTCCTTTACGTGGTTGCGGTGAAGAAAACTGCTGAATCAGCCAGCCGGTGTGGGGTCGATGTTTTTATTACGCAGGCGCAGAGTGGCCGGCAAAATTCGCTGCTGTTCGGTAGGTTCATTGCCCTCAATCAGTTGCGTGATGAGGTCAAAACAGTCGTATGCCAGGCGCGGGATATTCTGCTCGACGGTATCAATACTCAACGAAAGCGAGTCGTAGAGATAGTGATCGTCGAAGCTGGCGATGTGAATATCGCTTTGCAGTAAATGGTGCTGGCTCATATAACGCAGCACACCCTCAAGCAGCCCGCATGCCGCAGTAAACAAGGCTTTGGGTGGACGACCCAGTTTTGCACAGAGGGCGGCAAACATTTCGTAGCCGCTGCTGGGGTGATAGTTGCCATGAATAATCCACTCGGGGCGTAACGTCACCCCCGCTCTCTCCAGCCCTTGCGTGAAACCTGCCAGACGGTCTTTGGTTGGCGACAATCGCGGTTGCCCACCTAAAAAGTAGATTTCATCAGGATTCGCACGGGCCAGACGTTCAACCAGATCGGCGGTGGGTGTCACCGCATCGGTAATCACCAGCGGCAAAGGTGTGCTGTTCATGTGGCGGTCAAACAGTACTACGGGCAGTTGCTCGCTGAGTTTCAGGTAATCGGCGTCATTGAGCATGCTTGAGGCAACAATCAGCCCGTCCACCTGGCGGGAGACCAGATTGTTGACCACCACCGACTCCTGGCTGGCGTTTTCATCGGTGCAGGAGATAAGAAGCTGTAACCCCGCCTCGCGGCACAAGTTTTCCAGCTCATGAGAAAAAGCAGCAAAACCGTGGTTGGTTATCTCAGGAACCACCAGCCCCAGCGTGTGGCTGCGATCCTCGCGCAACAGCCGGGCATGAATGCTCGGCTGATAATGGTGCTGCTGAGCAAGGGAAAGCACACGTTGACGGGTTTCCTGCGCCACGCGTAACTCTTTACCTCGTCCATTGAGTACCAGACTGGCGGTGGCTTTTGAGACACCCGCCAGCGCGGCAATATCAGTGATGGTAACGCGTTTTGTTTTTCTCACGACAATGCATCGGTTAATGAAACAAGCCGCTATTCTACCATGCAAGGGCGTAACGACCAGTATTGCACCCGCAGTTCGCCACTTCCGCTAAAGGTTATTTGCGCAGGATGTGACGGGAAGTAGCGGCTGCTCATTACGCCAGCTCCCTCATTAATGAAGATCTCAACGCTGGAGCTGTCGCATAAAATCTGCAGCACATTTGCCTCTCCGTCCCAGTAACGGGAGAGCCATTCGCCATTTTCCAGGCTACGGCGGTCAAGGCGCAGCTGGTTTTTTTGCCAGTGCAGAATAAGCGTATCGCCAAAATTCAGCTTCAGCTCGCCTTTACTCTCGACCAGTAGTTCCAGGCTCCGGGCGTCAATCCCCGGCGCGTCATCCGCACGTCCTGCAAAACACTGCTCATCTTCGCGCAACGCCTGCAATTCCCTGATCGGCTGTTGATACAATTTACCGTTATGGGTGGAAAGCTCACGCACGCAGGTCATTTGATGGATCCAGCCCTGCGCTACCGTAGGCTGGCGCATCTCCTCGCCATCCGGCACCCCCATCCACCCCACCAGCAGACGTCGACCATCAGCGCTTAACGTGGTCTGCGGAGCGTAAAATTCAAATCCGGCGTCAAGTTCATGCAGCGCGCCATGTTTAAACGTTGCCTGTTCAAGGGAGAATGTCCCGCTCAGGTACGCGCTCGGGTGTGTATTGAGGAAACGGTGCGCGTCACGGGCAACCCCTTGCGGGCAACAGATGAGGAAGGTGTCTGCCCCCAGCGTGAACAGGTCCGGGCACTCCCACATGTACCCTGCCTCCCCTAAACCACCGAGGCCGCTCCCGGCGAGCTCACCGAGCAATTGCCAGTGATGCAGATCGTCGGAGCGTAGTAGCAGCACTTTACCGCGCTGCGCCAGATCCTGCGCGCCGAGCACCATGTACCACTGGTTTTCGTGCCGCCAGACTTTCGGGTCCCTGACGTGCCCGGTGTACCCCTCCGGCAACGGAATGACTGGCCCGAGCTTATCAAACCCGCCTTCGGCGTTCTGTACCGCCAGACACTGCCAGGCCGTGCGTCCGCCTTCGGCGAATTTCACATTACCGGTATAACACAACGTCAGTTCGCCCTGGTTATCTACTGCGCTGCCTGAATAGCAACCGCTGCGGTCATACTCTTCTTCCGGCATAAGCGCTACCGGCTCATGCTGCCAGTGCAGTAGATCCGCTGAACTCCAGTGTCCCCAGCATTTGTGATTATGCTGACAGCCGAGCGGGTTCCATTGATAAAACAGATGAAACCGCCCCTGAAAATGGATAAAGCCGTTAGGGTCATTCAACAGCCCCGTCGCCGGGGCCAGATGCCAGGCCGGATAGTGACTGTCCTGCAGTGCTTTCGGTTGGCCTTTCAGTACTGACAGTAAAATCTTCGGCAACAGGGTTGATGACGTCATTATTCTGAGTCCGTTTTGTATTTAAGCAGGTAAGAGATAACGAAGGCGACGCTGAACGCGATCACCATCCCGACAGCATAATTCAGTAACGAGCTGGCCTGCACTATCGCCATGCCCGGAATGCCTGTCAGCCCGACAGCGGTCATATAGACATGGACCGAAACCACCCAGGCACCGCCAGCCGCACCACCAATCAATGCCGCAATAAAAGGTTTTACAAAACGCAGGTTGATACCAAAAATCGCGGCTTCGGTAATGCCGAGGACCGCAGAAAATGCCGACGGTAAGGTAATGGCTTTGATTTTGGCATCTTTGGTTTTAAACCACACCGCCAGGCAAGCGCCACCCTGCGCGACGTTGGCCATCGCCCAGATGGGCAACAGGAAGTTCACACCAATAGACGGATTGCCCAATAACCCGGCTTCAATCGCATGGAAACTGTGGTGCACGCCGGTAATAACAATCACCGAATAGAGACCACCGAATAGCAGCCCTGCCAGCCATCCGGCATGGGTGATGAGAGTGCTCAGCACAAAGGAGATACCGTCACCCAGCGCCCGACCCGCCGGGCCGATGACCAGCAGCGCGACAAAACCAGTGATAATAACTGTCAAAAACGGCGTCAGAATCAGATCCAGCGCGTCCGGAATAACCCGGCGCAGCTGCTTTTCCAGGATGCTCATAAACCAGACGGCAAGCAGCACCGGAAAGACCGTACCCTGATAACCAATCATCGCCACTTCGATACCAAAAAAGTTCATGGTATGGAACCCGGCAGCCACGCCCCAGGCATTGGTCAGGGCCGGATGCGTCAGAATGCCGCCCAACGTCGCGCCCAGGAAGGGGTTACCACCAAATTCACGCGCTGCGGTGAAGCCAATCAGGATAGGCAGGATAATGAACGCCGCCGAGCTGAACATATCCAGCATGATGTAGAGTGCATTTTCCGGGTTCACCCAGCCGTAGGTTTTCACCATGCCCAGCAGGCCCATCAACAACCCTGAGGCCACGATGGCGGGGATTATCGGGACGAAAATATTCGACAACAAACGGGCCACGCGCTGGAACGGATTCAGTTTGCGGGCAGCAATAGCGGCAGCATCAGACTTACTCGTTTCGCCAATGCCCGCCTCTTTGATAAACGCCGCATATACTTTATTCACCACACCAGTGCCGAAGATAACCTGCAACTGTCCGGCATTGCGGAAGCAGCCTTTCACCCCCTCCACTTTGCCTATTGCCGTGGTGTCTGCTTTTGCATCTTCCGCCAGCACCAGCCGCAGGCGCGTGGCACAATGCGCAGCACTGACGATATTGTCCTTGCCGCCCAGCAGCGGTAAGAGCGACCGGGAAATCTGTTCAAAGTCCATATAAGCCCCTGTTTTATGGAAATTTGTAATAATTAGCGCGTTATGAAGCCCCGTTGCGGGGCTTCATTATCAGAACCAGGTTTCCATCTGCACGCCGAAGGTCCATTCGCCGCCAGATTTAAAGCCGTTGCTACCCAGAGCATCGTCGCTGGCATAGTTGTCCAGCTTGTGATCCCAGTCCATCCAGGAGGCGAAAAGACGCAGCTCCGGACGTTTCAGGAACTCACCCACATCACCCGCTTTCAATGTTGGCGCAACGGTGAGTTTGTAGAAGCTGCCGTTGACCGCGTTGCGGCTGTTGTAGCCCTCTGGTTTGAGATCCATGTACTGATAGCTGCCTTCATACTGCATCTCGAAATTCTGGGTCAGTGCCTGAATCAACCGCATGTTAACAGTCGCCCACTCGTAGCTGTCGCCTTTGACGTAACGGTCTTTGCTGCTTTGCGCCAGTACCGCAGGGGCAATGTGCCAGCCACCACCCAGCGGCGTCATACCATAGGTCGCCAGACGCCAGGTATCCGCCTGAGGTAACAGCGCGCCATCAGCCCCTACCGTTTTCACCTCGGCCCCCAGCCCATGACCGTAAAGTAGCGCCGTTTTCGACATCCCCTCACGCAGGCCATAGAAACTCTCGTTGTGCAGCCCTAACAGCGCATGGACACCGGTGTTAGCCGCATCGCTTTTCACTTTGTTGCCATCAAGATCGAGTCGGTCGTTGTTGTCTTTTGCACGCATACCGCTGACCATTGCCTGTACCGGGCCAAAGTAGTTGTTCAGCGTCAGGATGTAGTTTTGGGCATTATTTTCACTGTTTTCGATATCGCCAAACGTGCGGCCATAAAGTGAGAAGTTACTGCGCGCGTTATCGCTCCACTTCATGTCATAGATACCGGCCCCGGTTCCGGCGAGGAAAATTACGTCAGAATCGAGCCAGTGAATGTCGAAGTTATCGCGGTCAAAGCGTTTCCCGGCCCAGACGGTGGAATCTTTAAACGCACCGGTGAAGGTAGGCAGATGGCCCAGTTCGGTAAAAGCCTGACGCAGGTTAAGGTCGCTGCTGGATGCCGTCCAGTCGTTATAGCTACGCTGCCCGTCCGCCAGCATCACTTTAAAACGCGTGGTGGCACCGTTAGCCAGCGTCTGTTTATGTTCAAGGTTCATCTCGACGTAAGTATCCGGTTCGTTACCCAGACGCCCAACATGTCCACCCGTTTCACCGGCTGGCGTCATCCCTGGGCCACCCTGGGTTTTCGCTGCGGAGTCGCTCATCAGCAGTCCCGAACGGGCATAGCCATGGAACTCAAACCCACCTTCCTGTGAGGATTTCTGCTCCAGTTGCGTGGTGCGCTGCGCCACCTCTGCCGTAGTGGTTTGCGTCTTTTGCTGCTCAGTAGCCAGATTTTTTGCTTGTAACTCAGCGGCTTCTGCTCGTTTTTCAGCGTCCGAGGCCCGTTGTTCTGCGGCCTGCAGACGTTGTTCCAGCGCGGCAAGACGCGCCTCGATGCTACCGGTTCCCGCATCTGCCGCAAGGGCAGAACCCGACCCCATTAATAAACCGAGCGTGACCGCGAGTGTGCTTTTTCTCATTGTATTTGCGTCCCTAAGAAAGAGGTAAGAAGACTGAATATTTTGCTAAACCGGTTTAGTCGCGAATCATAATAGTGGTTAATTTCAACCTGCAAACAAAATAGCTAAACCGGTTTAGTGAATGTGAGGAGGGTCGCAAATCGTTCGGAAAATCAGTCCTGAGGAGCCATCAAAGCCGCCAGTTGGGGTAACGCGGTCATTGCCCCTTTCGCCGTGGTCGCCAGCGCACCGCATCGCTGCGCATACCTCAGGCCCGATGCCAGATCCACTTCACTTTGAGGTAAACCTGTTTGCGCCAGTTGCCACAATAGCCCGGCCACAAAGGCATCACCCGCGCCGGTGGTATCCACGCTTGCCACGGGCACGCTGGGGTAATGGAAAATGACGCCCTGCAATAGCGCCAGCACGCCGGCTTTACCCTGGGTAACAAGCAACAGTTTGATAGCAAAACGTTCTGCCAGTGTTTTCATAGCGATGCGTAAATCCGTGGAGGCCATCATAAAAGCCAGCTCTTCTTCCGAGAGTTTGACCACATCAGCCAGCGCGAATGCATGTTCCAGACACTGTTGCAGCATCTGCGGATCCTGCCAGAGATCGGTACGAATATTAGGATCAAAACAGACGAAACCACCTGCTTCGCGTATGCGCTGCATGGCGAGTAATGTAGTGGTCCGCGAAGGCTCAGCGGAGAGCGCAATAGAACAGCAATGTAACCACTCCTCCTGACGGAAGGCCGGCAAATCATCGGCCCGCAAGAAAAGGTCGGCGCTGGGGCGCACCATGAATGTGAAGGAACGCTCGCCTTCGTCATCGAGGGCAACGACAACGGTTGATGTACGCTGTGATTCGTCAAAGGTCATAAAATCTGTGTTCACCTTTTCCCGGCACAGCGTGTTGTACATAAATTTGCCAAAAGGATCCTGCCCCACCCGGCCAATAAAACCGCTTTTCCCTTCCAGTCTTGCAATGCCAACGGCGACATTAGCCGGGGCTCCGCCCGCGCACTGCATTAATCGCCCTTCACCCTCAGGCAATAGATCAACAACGGCATCACCCAGACACCAGACTTGAGCTGACATGACTTTCTCCCAGTAGAATGTATGGCTAAAATTTAATTAAACCGGTTTAGCAAAGCAAATCTATTCTATTGCCAATGCAAAATGAGTGCGCTACAGCAACAGCAAGGTCCCGGCTGGCGGTCTGTTTTGAAATTGGCTTTTTGGGCGGTTTAGCCGCTACCCCTGCCAAATTCATCAATTCCAGTGCCTCACGAAATCACATCCTGATATTCTCTTCTGTCATCGCAACCTTCACATCTGCCACAACATCGTGCTAACCATCAGGAGTCAACATGAGCCAACCGTTACATGCAAAGCCGCTGGTCTGGGGGCACGGCCCACGGACTTTCGAAGTATTCCTGGAACCCACCTGCCCGTTCTCCGTGCGCGCGTTTAATAAGCTGGATGCGCTGCTAAAAGAGGTGGGTGAAGACAAGGTGACGGTAAAAATTCGCCTGCAGTCGCAGCCATGGCATTTATTCTCAGGCGTCATTGTGCGCTGCATTCTTGCCGCCTCCACGCTGCCCAATGGACGCGATGCCGCGCATAAGGTGATGCAGGCGGTTGCCGATCATCGGGAAGAGTTTGAGTTTACCGACCACTGTAGCGGCCCGAATATGGATGCCACACCGCAGCAGATCATTGAACGTATTGAAAATTATAGCGGCGTGACGTTAAGCGAAGCCTTTGCGCGCCCGGAATTGCAGACGGAAATTAAATGGCACTGTAAGTATGCGCGCCAGAACGGTATCCATGTCTCCCCCACTTTTATGGTCAACGGACTGGTACAGGCAGATCTCGGCAGCGGTGATGATATCAGCGCCTGGGCGGCGCGTATCCTGGCCTGATAAGGACGGGGAAAATACGCCCCCATCCGACGGCTGCTACACTGCTTCAACACCTTAACGAAAAGGCAGGTCAACATGTCAGAAAACAACTATCAGCCCCCCAAAGTCTGGACGTGGGATAAGTCCGGCGGCGGCGCATTCGCCAATATCAACCGTCCGATTTCCGGCGCGACCCATGACAAAGAGTTACCCGTCGGTAAGCACCCGCTTCAGCTTTATTCGCTGGGTACGCCAAACGGACAGAAAGTGACCATCATGCTGGAAGAGTTACTGGCGAAGGGCGTAAAAGAGGCGGAATATGACGCCTGGCTCATCCGCATTGGTGAAGGCGATCAGTTCTCCAGTGGCTTCGTGGACGTGAACCCGAACTCCAAAATTCCGGCGCTGCGTGACCACTCAACCACCCCGCCAACGCGCGTGTTTGAGTCCGGTGCCATTCTTCTCTATCTCGCGGAGAAGTTTGGTCACTTCCTGCCCAAAGACCCCGCCGGGCGTACTGAAACACTGAACTGGCTGTTCTGGCTGCAAGGCTCTGCGCCGTTCCTCGGCGGCGGCTTTGGCCACTTCTACAATTATGCGCCGGTGAAAATCGAGTACGCCATCAACCGTTTTACAATGGAAGCCAAGCGCCAGTTAGATGTGCTCGACAAACAGCTCGCTAAATACAAATTCGTGGCGGGTGACGAATACACTATTGCCGATATGGCCATCTGGCCGTGGTATGGCAACGTGGTGCTGGGCAGCGTTTACAACGCCGCCGAGTTCCTTGAAGCCAGTGGCTACCAGAATGTTGTGCGCTGGGCCAAAGAAGTTGCCGGGCGTCCTGCCGTAAAACGTGGACGCATGGTTAACCGTACCTTTGGCGAACCAGGTGAACAGTTGCATGAACGCCACGACGCCAGCGACTTCGATACCAATACCGAAGATAAACGCAACGGCTGACCCCGCTTCCCGGACGTCAAACGTCCGGGAGTTTTCCCTTCCAATCCGGCCTGACACTGTTTTTCTCACTTCATATTTACATCCCCGCAGATAACCAGTAAGAATGCCTTTTATTTATCCAAGTCACGCCAAATGTCTGAAAATGCGCTAAAACAGCAAATCCAGAATCTGAAAAAGCATAACGCCCGTCTGGTGCGTATGGCGCGTGATGCCCGTAATAAGCTCAGCGCGGCGCTGGATGGCACCGGACTCTGTTTATGGCAACTTGATGTGCCAAGCGGAAAACTGATTATCTACAACCGTCGCTGGGGATCGATGCTTGGCTATCAGCCAAAGGAGCTTAGCGCCCACTTTGATGTCTGGAAAGAGCACTTGCATGAAGACGACCGCCAGCGCGTTCTGGATGCGTTTTACGATCACCTGCATGGCAAAACCCCATTCTATGAAGCACTGCACCGTATGCAGCATAAAAACGGCACCGTCACCTGGGTGCTGGACCGCGGACGTGTCACTGACCGGGACAGCGACGGCAAGCCGTTAAAGGTCACCGGCACCCATATCGACATGACCAAAGAGAAGCAGTACGAAGAGCAGCTTGCAGCCCTGGCGAACCACGACCCGCTGACCGGACTGGCGAACCGTCACGCACTCATCAACCACTTCGATATCCTCAAAACCGCAGGCCCGCTGTGTGTGGCGTTTATCGATCTGGACGATTTTAAAGTCGTTAACGATACCTTTGGTCACCGCAGCGGTGATGAATTGCTGATACAGTTAAGCCAGCGCCTGCGCGAGGCCTGCCCGGAAGGATCGGTGGTAGGGCGTCTGGGGGGCGATGAGTTTGTTCTGCTGCTGCCGTTCGCGCTCAACAGCCTGCTTACTAACAGCACTGCGCATAATTGCCTGCGCGCCGCGCTCACCCCGTTCGAACTGGACAATGGCGATGCCCGGGTAGGAGCCTCCATCGGCATTGATGAAGTGCAACGCGACGACGATTTTGTGAACGCGCTGCGGCGCGCTGATCAGTCGATGTACCAGATTAAGCATACCGGTAAAAATGGCGCAGCCATTGGCCACACGCTGCTATCCCTCTCGTACCGGCAGGCGGAGCCAACATGAAAATTACACGCCAGGCATCGTTAATTCAGCTACTGGCAGAACATGTGACATTGACCACCGACGCACTGGCAGACCGGCTTGGCGTCAGCAAAGAGACTATTCGTCGGGATCTTAAGGCTCTGCAGACTCAGGGGAAAATTGTCCGTCGCCACGGCCGGGCGCGCTTACTTCATACGCCGCAACAGAATGATGGCGAGCCGTTTTACACCCGCCGCAAAAGCCACTATGCCGATAAAGCCGATATAGCCCGCCACGCCCTGAACTGGATTGAGAAAGGGATGACGCTGGCCCTGGATGCCAGTTCGACCTGTTTTCATCTGGCGCGTCAGTTACCGGATATCCCGCTGACGGTATTTACCAACAGCCTGCCCGTTTGCCAGGAGATGGCGCGCCGCCAGCATATTAATCTGATTTGCTCCGGCGGACGGCTGGAGCGGCAGAATCGCTGCTACGTGAACCCGGCTCTGGTCGCGATGCTGAAATCGCTTGAGGTCGACCTGTTTATTTTTTCCTGCGAAGGGGTGGATGCCAGCGGGGAGATGTGGGATTCCACGAAATATAACGCCACCTATAAAGCGCACCTTCTGCGCCGGGCGAATCAGTCTTTATTGCTGATTGATAAGAGTAAATTTTACCGGGCCAGCGAAGCGAAAATCGGTAATCTGGCGCTGGTCACGCAGATGATTACCGATGCCAAACCCGGTATGGTTCATCTTTGAGGTTCGGTGAAGTCCATATCCAGTTCGCGCAGGGCTTCCAGCGTTGCCAGAGCCTCTTCCTCATCAATCACACTCATGGCAAATCCCACATGCACCAGCACCCACTGACCAAGCAGCGCGGCAGGTTCGCTTTCACACACCAGCATAATATTCACGTCACGGCGAACGCCGCAGACATCGACCTGCGCCAGATGATGAACGCTTTCACCGACGCTAACCACCTGGCCGGGCACACCAATACACATAGTTACTCCTGATCGACTTCGATACTTTTGATTTGCATGCCGCTGTCGTTTTCCCGCTGTAAACCGGGACTTTGGCAACGCGGGCAGACCTCTTCCCCGCTCACCTCAACGCTTTCATTACAGTTCCAGCACCAGGCCAGCGAAGGACGGTGTGACAGGTGCAACTGACACCCTTCTGCCACCGTTCCCCGACAGGTTATCTCAAAGCCAAAACGCAGCGCGCTCTCCTCGATACAGGCAAACGCCCCCAGCTCCAGCCAGACGCCCGTTACCCGCTTTGCCCCATGCTGCTGAGCCTGTTGTTCAAGAATCTCAACCAGGTTCTGGCACAGGGAAAGCTCATGCATACTCGCCGCCTTTAAGGCCGGCAAACAGGGCACGGCGGCTGAGTTGCGGGTCACGCACCGGCAGTGAAAGCACCATCCGCAGGCAGTCCTGGGCCAGTGCTTTTCCCTGTCCGACGGTGAGATCATGCGCCAGCGGCGACATCAACGAACAGGCGCAGTACTGGGATACCCCGTCCAGTTCACCGACGGTAAACATCATCTCACCAAAGGGAAGTTGCAGGCCCAGCTTCTCCCCCACTTTTCGCGCCGGCCAGGACTGTTCCGGGCCGGGAAAGATAGCAAGGCTCAACATCCAGGGCGTCAATACGCAGCCGATCCATTGCCCTTCAAACAGCGTAAAGCCGGGGACAAAAACCGGCATAGTCGGATGCAAAAAGGGCAAATCCTGCATCTCTTCTGCGGCAATACGCGAAAACGCAGCTTCCACCAGGCTATGCGGGGATTGTTGAAAACCGGAGAAATCACACATATGCACTCTCCCGCAATGCCGGGGTAACACCGGATTCGTGTAACGCCGCAAGCACCGCCTGTACCGCGGGCTCCAGACTTGCCTCAACGGTCGGGGTAAGTCCGATGTTGGGTTCCAGCGAGTGGGGAATGACCCCCACCAGCGTAATTTTGTCCGGGAATTCGCCCGTAAAGCGCAGGGCGGAAAGGACATCAGAAAGCCCCAATTGATGGGGCGAAATTTTATTGTTGAACAGCACGGGCACCTCTTCATCACGCAGGATAAGCAGCGCGCCAGGCTCGCTTTTGCGTGACACGATCGCATCAACGATGATCAGATGGGTGCGATTCGCCATAGCCTCCAGCAACTCCATGCCAGCAGTGCCGCCATCCAGCACCTCTACGCCTTCTGGCATAACATAACGCTGTTCCAGTGCTTCAATAACGCGAACGCCAATGCCTTCATCGCTCAGTAAAATGTTACCGACACCCAATACCAAAATACGCATCACAACACCTTCACCGAGACAACATCGTTGCCATCCGCATCGACTACATGCACCGCGCAGGCCATACAAGGGTCAAACGAGTGGATGGTACGCACGACTTCCAGCGGTTTGTTCGCATCCGCAATCGGGGTGCCAATCAGCGACTGCTCGTACGGCCCGACATCGCCATTCGCATTACGCGGACCGGCATTCCAGGTTGATGGCACTACCGCCTGGTAGTTGCTGATTTTCCCGTCTTTGATAACCATCCAGTGCGACAACATACCGCGCGGTGCTTCCAGGAACCCCACCCCTTTAAACTCTCCCGTTGCGGGAATGTCCGGCTTCACAAAGGTCACGTGGTCGCCTTTACCGATATTGGCAATCAGCGCGTTGTACTGGTGCTGCAGAATATGCTGTAGCTCGCAGGCGTGAACGGTGCGTCCAATTACCCGCCCCAGGGTGGAGTGCAGTTGTTCTACACCAAGCGTTTTCCCGGTGAGTTTCTGGTAAATAGCGATGATATCGTTAAGTTTTTCCCAGGTTGCTTCCCGTTTCGCGGCCAATTTATTGAGCATATTCGCCAGCGGGCCGACTTCCACCGTTTTGCCATAGAAGGTGGGAGATTTTACCCAGCTGTATTTGCCTTCGTCCTGCCAGCCCGTATAGGCAGGCACGGTCGTCCCTTCCCACGGCGCCTGCGGCTCCTCATCTTTATACCAGGCGTGTTTCGCGCTCTCCTGAATTCCCTTGATCAAGTATTCATCACTGTGGGAGGTGATTTCACGGCGGGTAGACAGGTCACCGTTAGCAATGTAGCCGCCGGGGAAAAGGAAGCTGCCATTGCGGGCATCGGTGGGGAATTCCGGCGCGCTCAGATAGTTAACCGCGCCTTTGCCCATTGTAAGCCATTCCGGGTAGAACGCCGCGATCACCGCCGTATCGACCTTGTAAACCTGCTCGACAAAGTCCTCAAGGCGGTCAATGAAAGTTTTGATGTACATCAGGCGCTCAAGATTGAGTACGCCCAGTCCATCGAGATTAATCGGGTTAGCCACGCCGCCAACAGCCAGGTTCTGGATATGCGGGCTTTTGCCACCGAGCAACGCCACCACGCGGTTGGCATCACGTTGACACTCCAGCGCCTGCAGATAGTGCGCCACGGCAATCAGGTTAATTTCCGGCGGCAGTTTCATCGCCGGATGTCCCCAATAACCGTTGGCGAAAATACCTAACTGCCCGCTGGCTACCAGCGTTTTGATTTTCTGCTGCACTTTGGCGAACTCTTCGGCGCTATTAAGCGACCAGCTCGAGATGCCTTTTAGCAATGCCGAGGCTTTTTGCGGATCGGCCTGCAGAGCAGAGGTGATATCTACCCAGTCGAGTGCGGAAAGCTGGTAGAAGTGCACGATGTGGTCGTGGGTAGTATGCGCCGCCAGAATAATATTTCGAATGTACTGAGCGTTCAGCGGCACATTGATTTTCAGTGCGCTTTCTGCCGCACGTACCGAGGAAATCGCATGGGTGGTGGTGCAAACGCCGCAAATGCGCTGCACGATCATCCACGCATCTCGCGGATCTCGCCCTTTCACAATCTCTTCCATTCCGCGCCACATGGTTCCCGATGCCCAGGCTCGGGAAACCACGCCGTTTTCAATTTCGCAATCAATGCGTAAATGACCCTCAATACGGGTCACCGGATCGATGGTGATACGTTGACTCATGCTTTACTCGCCTCATGGCTTTTTGATTGTTTTAACGGGGGAATTATGGGTAACAGGCGGATAAGTAGGATGTACGCGCAAATCTCCGTTGCCACAAAACCAATGGAAATGATCAGCTCTTCAGCCGTTGGGAAGTAGTGGTAGCCATCGCCGGGGTTGAATGCCAGCAACGAGTAGGACAACCGCCACAGCGCACAACCCAGCAGCATGCTCACGGCACCGGTAAACAGGAACCGGGCGTCGCTGCGCAGGCGTGGAACACGAAACACCACCAGCGGGAAAGTCAGCAGCAGTATTTCGGCCCAGAACATCAGGCTGTAACCATCCCCGGCAAACGCGAGTGACAGTTTGTTACGCCAGATAAGCTCGCCAAAGCGCGCCACCAGAAACAGTACCAGCAGCACGCTCAATGTACCGGTGAGCTTCGAGAACAGATGCCGTTCATCAGGCCCGTTGCCTTTCAACCCGGCCTGGAGCAGAGAGCCTTCAAAAATGAGGATTGAGAAGCCCATAATAAACGCCGTCAGCAATGAGAAAAGCGGCAGCATTTCATAGCTTTGCCACAGCGGATGCACTTTATGCCCGGCGGCAATCATCAGCGATCCCATAGAAGACTGGTGCATGGTGGGCAGCAACGCTCCCAGCGCAATAACGAAAAACATCACTTTATTGAGCCGTTTTAGCGACACCTTCCAGCCCAGGCGCTCCAGCAACGCGGGGGCAAATTCCAGCGCCATCACGCCGATATAAATCGTCATGCAGACTGCCGTCTCGAACAGCACCGAATTGACGTTAAAATGGCCCGGAATGTAGAAATATGGCAGGTTCCAGTAGCGACCAACGTCGACAGTAATGGACAGCCCCCCCAGCGAATAACCGAACAGGCTCGCCAGCAGCGCCGGACGCACCAGCGGGTGGTATTCGCCACGATTAAAGGCATAGACCATCCAGGCGAGCGCCCAGCCGCCGCAGGCGAAACCGGTGCCGATCAGCAAGTCGAAAGCAATCCAGATCCCCCATGGATAACCGCCATTCAGATCGGACACAGATCCCAGACCGAAAACCAGACGTTTGAGAATAAACAGCCCGCATAAAACGATTAGCGGCCCAAACATGTAAATCGGCTTACTGAGTAACTTTCCGCCAAGCGGCTGCGGATCATGATGCATCGTCATCCCCTCCCTTGTGGTCATCGCTTCGGGTATGGCGGTACACCAGCGTGGTCAAGCCCGCAAGCACGGCCAGCGGCAACATCATGCCCTTATACACCGTATGCTGAATGTTTTCTGAACGCGCACCGGTCGAAACATCATCCAGCTCCGGCAAACCCAGACAGGTATAAGGTACGCCCGTCAGTACCATAACCTGCGTCCCACCGCCTTCATGTTCACCATAAAGATGGGGGTGGTATTTTGGGACTTCGCGAACGTTAGGATCGTTGGTATTCAGTGTCTGGCGCGGGTATGAATATTCACTGCCGGGTTGCAGTTTCAGGCGCTTTTGCGCCTCGGCCATTAACGCTTCACGCGTACCGAAAATCACCGCGCCGGTCGGACAGACTTCGACACATCCCGGCAGCCCCCCTTTGTTGAGCCGCTCCACGCCCACCTGATTACAGAGTTCACATTTATGCAGCGCGCCAAAGGGATTGTCGTAGTCGTACTTGGGTACGTTGTAGGGGCAGGCAACCATGCAATAGCGACAACCGGTACAGACGCTGGCGTCGTAATGCACAATGCCGGTTTTGGGATCTTTTTTCAGGGCCGAAACCGGGCAGACAGAAACACAGTTAGGATCGACGCAGTGCATACACTGTTTTTTGATGTAGGCATAACCGTCTGTCGGCTGATCTTTATGCTGCGCCGTACCACTACGCCATACCTGGATAATATTGTTGGTATAGGGAGTTAGTTTGGCGTTATTAGACCAGGTCTGTTCGCCCTGCGGGTTACGCGCCGGGAAGTTGATGTCCTGACAGCGGGTGACGCACGCCTGGCAACCGACGCAGAGGGTGGAGTCGTACAACATTCCCCACGCGCCCGGTATTGCCGGACGGTTATGCACGGCGGCGGAAACGGGCAATGCTCCCCCCGCCAGTAGCGCTCCGCCTGAGGCCACCTTCAGAAAGTTACGTCTGTTCACGGTCACTCTCCCTGTGAGTCAGCGTTGTTTTTCTTTTGCTGGCGGCCCAGCTCGCGCACCGTCATTACCCCGACGCCTGCCAGTAATCCCACCACACCACCAAGCAGACCGACAGCGGAAGCCGACATCACGCCGCCTTCTTTACTGTTGACCTGTGGTTTATCAACACGAGGTGTTGTGTTCTCAACGTGCGCCAGTTGGTGGATGCCTTTGTGGAAGCCCACACCCTCTTCGTTGCAGCCATAGCAAGGGTGGCCAATGGAAACCGGCCAGACGCCGCCCACATCGCAAAATTGCAGTGTTGAACAGTTACCCCAGGTTTCCGGACCTTTACAGCCTAAATGGTAGAGACACCAGCCTTCACGATGCCCCTCATCGCCAAACTCTTTGGCAAAGCGTCCGGCGTCGAAATGTGGACGTCGTTCGCAATGTTCATGAATCAGGCGACCATAGGCAAAGAGCGGACGATTTTTCGCGTCGAGCTTCGGCGGTTTGCCAAAGGTGATGATGTGCGCCACGGTGGCGAGGAAATTGTGTGGGTTTGGCGGGCAGCCCGGAATGTTAATCACCGTTTTACCGGGCAGCACATCTTGCAGCCCCACCGCCCCGGTTGGGTTGACGCCGGCAGCGGCAACGCCGCCCCATGCCGAACAGGAACCAATCGCGATAATCGCCGCGGCATTTTCCGCCGCTTTACGGATATGGTCGATAATCGGCTCGCCCGCTACCATACAGTAAATACCGTTGTCTTTTAGCGGAATCGACCCATCCACCACCAGAACATACTGCCCTTTATAGGTTTCCAGAGCGTGATGTTTGTTCTCTTCAACCTGGTGACCAAACGCAGCACTCAGTACTTCGTGGTACTCCAGCGAGATGGTTTCCAGCACCAGGTTTTCAACGGTGGGATGCGTTGCGCGTAACAGTGATTCAGTACACCCTGTACACTCCTGCGCGCCAATCCAGACCACGGGTGGGCGCTTGTTCTGGGTAACGGCCTGCGCCATCTTCGCAGCAGCATTGCTGCTAAGCCCCATCGTGGCCGCCAGCGCGGTACAAAGCTTCATAAAATCGCGACGATTAATGCCGCAGGAGGTAAAAGACGTCAGTTGAGGAATTTCGTCAGCCATGCATTGTCATTCCTTTGCCAAAAATTAACCCTGCTTTTACCCTGTTTTTAGATAAGAGTTGTGCGTGTGCGATCAAGTAATCACACAAAAACTGGGGCTATATATAGAAAAAATTCAATATCGGAGCAACAGATCACATTGATTTGCGAAATGAAATAAAAAAAGCCGCATCCGGAGATACGGCTTCTTAAAAGAGGTAAATATGGCTGAAAGCATTCGGCAATGAGCTTAACGTTCGCCCCGATAACCCGCCATAAAGAAACGGATTACCGTGCTGGAATGACTCTCACGAAAAAAATCCATGATCATCTCTTTATCCAGCCCATAACGGCGCGTCAGCACACCTGCCTCCCAGGCGCTTAGCTGCCTGTCACCGGTTTTTTCGAACATGCGATGCGAAAAACCGAGCACAAAACCGCGTTTATAGTCAGAACAAAAATGCGCGACGCGACTGGCCTCATCCGCCTGTGTTGCCTTAAGCCCTGCCATCAAGCCTTTGCCAAAATGGTTTTCCATTCTTACTGCCCCCAATCGGTATATACATAACTATATAGCGATGTATTGAGCAGTGATAGCGTTATTTAAAACGCGACCCATTCATCTGCCGAAGCCGCGGCTTTCTTAGCGGTACCGCGCAGTGCAGGGGTTTTCACTGACGTCGGCGCTGCGACGTTAACCTGCTCATCAGCAGACAAACGGAACTGTTGTACAGAACGCTGCAACTCTTCTGTTTGACGCTCAAGCGCAGCCGCCGCAGCAGAAACTTGTTCTACCAGCGAGGCGTTCTGCTGGGTGACGCTATCCATCTGCGTGATGGCGGTGCCCACCTGAGAAATGCCTTTGCTCTGCTCGGCGGATGCGGCCGCAATCTGTTTCATGATGGTGGTGACTTCGCTAACCGCACGCAGAATACCTTCCATCGTCGTGCCGGTGTCATTGACCAGTTTGGCTCCTTTCTCCACGCGGCTGACGGAGTCCGCGATCAGCGACTCGATCTCTTTCGCCGCGCCCGCGCTTCGGCTGGCGAGGTTGCGCACTTCGCCTGCCACTACCGCAAAGCCACGCCCCTGCTCGCCCGCACGTGCCGCTTCAACGGCGGCGTTAAGCGCCAGGATATTGGTCTGGAAAGCAATGCTGTTAATGACCGTGGTGATTTCGGCAATTTTCTTCGAGCTTTGAGAGATACCATCCATCGTGCTGATAACTTCATCTACCAGCGCCCCGCCTTTGCTCGCCGTGGAGGAAGCGACATCGGCCAGTTCACTTGCCTGGCTGGCGTTGTCGGCGTTCAGTTTTACCGTCGCCGTCAGTTGTTCCATGCTGGCCGCCGTCTGTTCCAGCGCTGCCGCCTGTTCTTCGGTTCGGGAAGAGAGGTCATTGTTACCGCTTGAAATCTCCGCCGCACCGCGCCAGATATTTTCACTGCCGTTACGGATAGAGCTGACAGCATCACGCAGGCTATCCTGAGTCGCACGCAGTAAGGGCACAACACGCCCTACGCAATTGCGGCCAAAATCGGGGATTGGCTGGCTAAGGTCGCCCTGCGCCATTTTCGTGAAATGATCACGGATGGCATCCAATGGCCTCACCAGCATGGCCACCAGGTAGCGGTCAGTAAATAACAGAATCAGTAACCCCAGCACCATTGCCACGATAATAATCACACGGGTGATGTGGGTCTGGGTGTCAACCATCACGCGAGTTTCATCGAGACTGGCGCCAGCCGCTTTGTTAAAGCTGTCCGTGATGGCGCCAAATGCCCGGCTCAATGCTGGCGTCACGTTGTTTGCCTGCTGACGATAGGCTTCAACCGACCCCTGCTGGGCCGCCTGCATCTGCGGTGTGATGCCCTGATCAAGCAGCGCCTGCCAGGCCGCGATCACCTGCTCTGATACCTTCGGATCCATCGGTCCTGGCGAGATAGCTTTAAATTCGGTGAGTTTTTTCGCCATGTTTTCAAGCGACTGCTGCGCAGGAGCAAAATCGACTGCGCCGCCTGCTGTTTTTGTCTCCATCGCACGACTCAGGCGCGTCACAAAACGGAAGTATTGGTCATTACCCTGGCTAAGTAATGTCATTTGAGACACCAGTTGGCGATCGACTTCATTGCCATCTGATACTTTTGAAAGCGAGAAAACGCTATACAAACCGACACCGGACCACAGCAGGCCAAAAAGGCCCAGGATCACCAGCATGACGATTCGGATAGTAAAGTTTTGAAGCATACGCATAATTATTTCCTTGCAGTGAAGGGACATGCTTACTCGAAAGTGAGAGTTAATTCCTTTATCGGCACCGTTCAGGAAACATGTATGGTTCAAAGTAAAAAATTGATCACAAAATGTGCAATAATTATCCATATGAAAAGATGACTTCTTACTGCTTACGGATGTTATTTCTTGACAAGAAAAGGCGATTTATCTTTCATTTCTTAAGGTTAGCAACCTAACTACACCGCAGGTAACTGCTTTATATCATGAGAGAAATATATTTCCCCCCTCAGTTCTGCAACGTAGATTAAATTAACGCAATTTCCATAAATAAAATAAAAGCCTTCCACGATCACCTTTAAAAATTATAATAGCTGTCAGAAAATAAAGAAAAGCATGCGCCCCACAAGTGGATTAAAAATAAAAAAAAATGCTAAAAAAAATATAAAAATCGCATTAAATATGTCGCCAGAAATAATCAAAAAGGGGCATTAACTCCGCATTATGAATGCCGTAAAGGCATATTTTTATTAGCCGTCATAGTGACAAAATACGGTATTTACCGCAACGCCTGCAGTAAGCCATAACACGCTGATTAAAAAGAAATAAACTACATAGCACGCTGCGCTAAACGCGACACAAACCAGGCAGCATGGCGAGGCGCGTGGGATACAAAATGTTATTTCACACATATTCGGATAAATATACTTTATCGTTTATCCCTCTCACGGTTGCAGCGATTCCCGAACCCCATAATCTAAGAATTTTCTCAGAAAAGTTGCGCATCTTCCGGAAAAGCCCGTCGCCTGCATCATCGCCAGTGCTGGCGATATGAAGCATTTGCGCAAGTCTATTTTGCCTGACCGTGACGCTTTAAGCGCTATAATGCAGCGTAGGTCCGAGTTTCCTCACCGGTTTACGTTTCGACCATCCATTCACCACCTTATAATTTTGCAATGAAATTATTATCAGAAGCGAGGCTGACGAAGAGATTTATCACATCAGCCAGGCAAGGCATGCCGTCGTGTGCTTGCTCAACAATCATCCGCATTAAAAACACAAAGTCTTGTTGTGACACGGTGGCAATATAGAATAAAAACATTGTTTCAGCCCTACACCTACAAGAAAGGAGACACCATGTCCTGGTTTGCCAACCCTGCTCGCTATGAGCAGATGCAGTATCGTTACTGCGGTAAGAGCGGCCTGCGCCTGCCTGCATTATCGCTGGGTTTATGGCACAGCTTCGGCCATGTTCATGCCCTTGATTCCCAACGCGCCCTGTTGCGTAAAGCCTTTGATTTAGGCATCACCCATTTTGACTTAGCCAATAACTACGGGCCGCCTCCAGGTAGCGCAGAAGAGAACTTTGGTCGTTTGCTGCGTGAAGATTTCGCCGCTTACCGCGATGAGTTGGTGATATCCACCAAAGCGGGTTACGACATGTGGCCCGGTCCGTACGGTTCCGGCGGTTCCCGTAAGTACTTACTCGCCAGCCTCGATCAAAGCCTGAAACGCATGGGGCTGGACTATGTCGATATCTTCTATTCGCATCGTGTCGATGAGAATACACCGATGGAAGAGACCGCCGCAGCGCTGGCCCAGGCCGTACAGAGTGGTAAAGCGCTTTATGTCGGCATCTCGTCTTATTCAACGCCGCGAACCCAGACAATGGTCGCCTTGCTACGCGAGTGGAAGATCCCCCTGTTGATCCACCAGCCTTCTTATAATTTGCTTAACCGCTGGGTCGATAAAACGGGCTTACTGGAGACGCTCGAAGCCAATGGCGTTGGCTGTATCGCCTTTACCCCGCTGGCTCAGGGGTTGCTGACCGGAAAATACCTTAACGGCATCCCGGAAGGGTCGCGGATGCAGAAAGAGGGGAAAAAAGTTCGCGGCCTGTCGGAAAAAATGCTGACCGAAGCCAACCTGAGTAGCCTGCGATTGCTCAACGAGATGGCCAGCGCGCGTGGTCAGTCCATGGCGCAGATGGCGCTGAGCTGGCTATTGAAAGATCCTCGCGTCACCTCAGTATTGATCGGCGCAAGCCGTCCGGAGCAACTGGAAGAAAACGTCCTGGCGTTAAATAATCTGACGTTCAGTGAGCAAGAACTGGCACAGATTGATAAGCATGTCGCCGACGGTGAACTCAACCTCTGGCAAGCCTCCTCCGATAAGTAAAACAAGAAGGGGGCGCAGCTCCCTTCCTTTATTACCATTCAGGTGGTTTATGAGCGATAAAGAGAAAAATTCGCCATATTCACCCCGGCATTGACGCACTTTCAGCGGGTAACTCCCGTTATCCCGCTTTTTATCCCCGCTAATCACCGCATTGCCCTCTGGTTATTTATAGCATCATAAGTCATATCGACTGTATAACCAGAGGCATTCAGTATGTCGTTAACGTCAGAGCCGGAAGCTCAATCGTTGCCATTCCTGGGAATGGCGCCGTTTTTACGTATGAGCATCGCAGGTGTTGACTTCTCCTCAATGACACAAGAAATGATCGCTCTTGCGGAAAAAGCGCCGGAAGATGCGACCCTGTGGATGAACCTGGCCATCGCTATGATGAGCCTAAAGCACGAAGAGTCAGGTCTGCAAATTCAAAACCAGGCGCTGCAAATGCAACGCGTCTACCACTGGCATGCGCGTCAGCCGACGAAACTGCGCGTACTGCTGCTGATGGTGCCGGGTAATCTTTCGGCCAATATTCCGCTCGACTGCCTGCTTGAAGACAGCGACATCGATCTTATCCATTATTATGTTGATCCCGGTGCGCCGCACCCGTTGACCTCCCCTGTGCCGGAGCACGATCTGGTCATGGTGGCCATCGGCGCCAGCGACGAGCAAGCTGCCGTTTTACAGCGCCTGGAAAACGTACTTCACGACTGGCCGAAGCCGGTTCTGAACTCACCTCAAAATGTCCCCAATTCTGAGCGTCACAACGCCAGCATCCTGCTGCAAAACGTGCCCGGTCTGGTGATCTGCCCGGCGCTACATATCAGCCGCCAGTCCCTGCAGTCTGTGGCTGCGGGAGAAAAGTCCGTGTCTGATATCGCCGACGATCACGCATTCCCGATTATTCTGCGTCCTGTCGGCAGCCACGGTGGCCATGGTCTGCAAAAAGTGGATGACCGTGAGGCCGTCGCGTCCTATCTGCAGCACCACGAAGGCGATATGTTTTTTCTGTCGCGTTTCGTTGATTACAGCAATGACGACGGGCTGTTTCGCAAAATGCGCCTGGTGCTGATCGACGGCAAAGCGTATGCCTGCCATATGGGCGTGTCGTCCAACTGGATGATTCATTACGTCAACGCAGGCATGTACGAAGACGAAAACAAGCGCGCCCAGGAAGCTCGCTTCCTGAACGAATTCGCTGATTTTGCCGCACGCCACCATGATGCCCTGGAGGCAATTAGCCAGCGCACAGGCCTTGAGTATATCGGTATCGACTGTGCCGAGACGCAGAGCGGCGAATTACTGATTTTTGAAATCGATCCGGCGATGGTCGTACACGCCATGGACGACGAAGAGATGTTTCCCAACAAGCAGATTCATATGCATAAAGTCAAAACTGCGATGCGGGAAATGTTGTTACAACGAGCCGGTAAAACGCGCTAACCCATTTATGCTACACAGGTATGAACATGTCATTGAATCCGAATAACGCACTGAATTTCTCCGGCGGCCCGGGCGCGCTGCCCGAAGTGGTTTTAAACCAGGTCCAACAGGCGATCATTAATGTCCCTGAGGCGGGACTGTCCATTCTTGGTATCAGCCACCGGTCAGACTGGTTTGAAAATGTGGTGCGCGAAACCGAAAACAATATTCGCACGCTGTTGGGCCTGCCTTCTGACTACCACATCCTGTTCCTGCAAGGGGGGGCGACACAGCAGTTCTCTATGGTCCCGATGACCATGCTGCGGGGGAAAAAACACCCGGCAGAATATTTTGATACCGGCTACTGGAGCCGTAAAGTGGTGACCGAAGCCATGCGTGAAGGCCCGGTTCGCGTCATCTGGAGTGGCGAGCAGCATGGTTATCGCCGTCTGCCAACCGATGAAGAATTAGATTTTTCACCGGACGCGCCCTACATTCACTATGTCTCGAATGAGACGGTAGAAGGTCTGCAATTCAATCGCATTCTGGGTCGCGACGATGTGCCGCGTGTCTGTGATATGTCTTCTGACTTTTTGTCGAAGCCGTGTGAAGCGGATAAATTCTCGCTGATTTATGCCCATGCGCAGAAAAACATTGGCCCGGCAGGCGTTACCATCGTACTGGTTCGCGACAGCGTGGTACAAAACGCCCCGGATAACCTGCCGTCATTCCTGGATTATCGCCGCCAGGTTGAGTCTCATTCGAACTTCAACACCCCGCCGGTCTTCGCCATTTATGTTGTCTTGCTGGTCACCCGCTGGCTGCTCAATGAGGTCGGTGGGCTGGAAAACATGACGCAAATCAACCAGCAAAAAGCGAAATTGCTGTATGGCCTGATTGACGGTAGCAACGATTTCTACCGTCCGTGGGGTGAAGCGGCCTTCCGCTCTGATATGAATGTTGCATTCAATTTGCCGACCAAAGATCTGGAAGCGTTATTCCTGAATGAAGCAACGGCCGCCGGCTTCTCCGGCTTGGGTGGTCACCGCGCCATTGGCGGCGTGCGCGCCTCAATCTATAACGCGCTAACGCTCGGAGCGGTAGAGAAACTGACCGGTTTTATGGAAGATTTCCGTTTTAAACACCACGCGAAATATTAATCCCCCTTCACCACTGCTGCTCCGGCAGCAGTGGCTCGTCAGGGCGAGTTACACCTCTGCCGGGTCAATCTCCGGACGCTTATATTCTGGCCATACCAACACGACCAGTTCCGGGTAGGCTTCCATACTGAACTCGCGAAAACACTGGCGCAGGTTCAAAACGTCAAGGTCGGAGTACATCACTTTTTCGCCGTTTAAACAGCGCTTTTTAATATTGTCATAATACTTGTACACAGCGGAATTGAGATCGCTGCAACGGCGCTGTGCCTCAAATAACCCTGGTACGCTATTAAGTTCCGCCATGTTCATACGCTTAATCGTCGCATGAAGAAAATCGATATATTCGTGATTTACTCGCCAGTACCACACCGGGGTAATGGCATTCATTAGCATTGCGAAATGGTCTTCACCCTCCTCTTTGGACAGAGGCTTAGCTTGCTGGGCCAACGTTTCAGTTTCATCTACGGACGGCTTTTTATTGTTTTCGCGCATCAATAAAAGTACGCCGCCCGTTAACAGCAATAAAATGACAACAGAATAATAAATACTGTTCATGTGCAGGCTCCATTTTTTTTGATTTTAAAAGTGCGTCATGATATTGTCAACGAACCTCACGCCCAAACTTCGCCTACCTTATTGATATTTAAGGATATTAGAAATGCTCCCCGAGAATCTTGTCCCGGCTCGATTTCACATTTCTGTTACGGAAACAGAACCGGGAGAAGCAGAAAAAGATACTAATTTAACTCAGGGAAAAAGAACGCTCTCTGATTATGCCAGCGATATATTGGCGAACGCCAATCGTACCGGGCAGTCGCGGAATATGTTGCTTGAAGAGCGCGATCGTCATATAAAAGACCGATTATATCGTGTGGTAAAAATCGAAACTTTTGCCCGCCTGCTGAACGACTTGCAAGCCGAAGGCGAGATTGATGCTCAGGCATTAAGCCAAATAATTACCGAAAAGACCAAACAAATTAATGAAGCCGGAAATGAAATTTGGCTTAATCTCATTACCCGTGAAAAAGATACGCCTTTGTTTTATAAACTAGGGGATGAATGACGTGGAGAAAATAGATAATAACGACGTTTATTTGACTGTAGACAATCAACCCAGCGACGAATTTATCTTAAAGCAAAATATTGATGCACTCATTCAAAGTAAGAATGCCACCATCCAGCGTATTGCCCATGAGCTCATCTCCATCCCCGCAGCCCTTGTGCGGCTAAAGTGGCAAAATCGCCGGGAAATCTATGCTTTTCAGGTGAAAGAGGAGATCTACGGTGCGACCATCAACGCTATCGTGCAAGAGCGTCCTGAACTGCTGGAAAAAGTAATGGCCAGACTGGAAGCCAATTACCAGCATATTCTTGCCAGAGAGACAGCAACCCTGCGTATCAGCCGCAAACTTGCCGATGCAGAATACCGTACCGCGGTTGTGACTACCGTCGCGCCTGAGGAAAAAACCACGCCAGAAGACGCTGAAACGCCCCTTTCCTCAGAGCCTGCGCAAGCGCAGAAATAACCTTATAAGCCCTCCAGTTATTATCAATAATTATTCACCATATTTGATTATTTACTGAATAATCCCCACGTTTAACGTGTTCTAAAGTACAAATTAAACACTCCTAAAATAATGCGTTATATCGTTAGCTGAGCGGAATGCTTAAATGAAAAAGGCCGGCCCACAGGCCAGCCTTAATTAGCAAACGCGAGGGTTACTTCGCGGCGGCGGTCTCTTCTCCGACCAGCCCTATTTTGAGATATCCCGCGCGATGCAGGGTATCCATCACCTTCATTATGGTTTCGTAGTCAACGGTCTTATCTGCGCGGAAGAAAACCGTCGTATCCTTCTTGCCTTCGGTGACAGCATTAAGCTGAGTAACCATCGTTTCGTCGGTCACCGGCTCGTTACCAATGAACATGGTGTTATCCGCTTTTACGGACAGGTAAATCGGTTTTTCCGGGCGCGGCTGCGGCTGGCTGGTAGAGGCCGGCAGATTAACTTTCACATCTACCGTCGCAAGCGGCGCGGCCACCATGAAGATAATCAGCAGAACCAGCATAACGTCGATAAACGGCGTAACGTTGATTTCGTGCATTTCGCCGTTATCGTCGAGGTTTTCGTTAAGACGCATTGCCATGGGGCATCAACCTACTCGTAGTTTCTGGGCGGCGTGGACGGGTTTCGCAGAAGCGCTGGCAGCCAGGTCCAGGTCGCGGCTTTGCAGCAGCAGAACCTGTGCGGCAACATCACCCAGCGTCGCTTTATAACCGCCGATCATGCGGGCGAAGATGTTATAGATAACCACCGCTGGAATCGCGGCCACCAGGCCGATCGCGGTCGCCAGCAGCGCTTCCGCGATACCCGGCGCGACCACAGCAAGGTTAGTGGTCTGCGTCTGGGCAATACCGATGAAACTGTTCATGATACCCCATACGGTACCAAACAGCCCCACAAACGGGGAGATGGCGCCGATAGTCGCAAGGTAACCATTACCACGGCCCATATGACGGCCCGTAGCGGCAACGCGACGTTCCAGACGGAAACCCGTACGCTCTTTAATACCTTCGTTGTCTTCGCTACCTGCGGACAACTCCAGCTCATTTTGGGCTTCGTTAATTAACTGCGTACTCAGACTTCTGGCATGGAAAGAGGAGGCAATTTCACTGGCCTGATCCAGCGAACGGGCATCGGCCAATAATTGCTGTTCACGTTTAAGACGGCGTTTATGCGCAATCATCTCAGCGCTTTTACTAAAGAAGATTGCCCAGGTGACCACTGATGCCAGAATCAACCCGATCATCACAATTTTTACTACGATGTCGGCATGTTGATACATACCCCAAACGGAAAGATCCGCCTGCATCAAATTATTACCCACTGTGTATCTCCACGACGCATATCACAAAATCTGAGCATAATAATATCAAAACATCGTCGAATTGATAGTAGTTCTCATTAGTATTTACATACTGCCGCAATATCCCCGCGTTTTCCTTGCGCTCACGCAGTAAAAAAGTCTCATAGCTGAGTATTCATAAAATTTTATGCTTTATCAGAACGAGTATCGATGCATCACCTAGCATTCATGGTAGTCTGGACATCCAGACGTATAAAAACAGGTTAAGCGAACATGACGGCGAAGCATATTGATACTGCTCTGGTTAACGCGGGGCGCAGCAAGAAATACACGCAGGGTTCGGTGAATAGCGTTATTCAGCGAGCTTCCTCTCTGGTTTTCGATACGGTCGAGGCGAAAAAGCAGGCCACGCGCAACCGCGCGAAGGGCGAGCTTTTTTACGGACGTCGCGGCACGCTGACCCATTTCTCGTTACAGGAAGCCATGTGCGAGCTGGAAGGTGGCGCTGGCTGTGCCCTTTTCCCCTGCGGCGCAGCTGCGGTAGCCAATACCATCCTGGCGTTTGTCGAACAGGGCGACCATATCCTGATGACCAACACGGCCTATGAACCCACACAGGATTTCAGCACCAAAATCCTCGCCAAACTGGGGGTAACCACCAGCTGGTTTGACCCGATGATCGGCGCAAGCATTGTGCGTCTGATACAGCCCAACACCAAAATCGTATTTCTCGAATCACCAGGCTCGATAACCATGGAAGTCCATGATGTGCCGGCAATCGTGCAGGCGGTCAGAAGCGTTGCGCCCGAGGCGATCATTATGATCGACAATACCTGGGCTGCGGGCATTCTCTTTAAGGCGCTTGAGTTCGATATCGATATTTCTATCCAGGCAGCCACCAAATACCTGATTGGTCACTCTGATGGCATGATTGGTACCGCGGTTTCCAATGCCCGCTGTTGGGATCAACTGCGCGAGAATGCCTATCTGATGGGGCAAATGGTCGATGCTGATACGGCGTATATGACCAGTCGCGGCTTGCGTACCCTTGGCGTACGCCTGCGTCAGCATCATGAAAGCAGCCTGAAAATCGCACAGTGGCTGGCTTCGCACCCGCAAGTCGCGCAGGTTAATCATCCGGCGCTGCCAGGTAGCAAAGGACACGAGTTCTGGAAGCGCGATTTTAACGGCAGCAGCGGTCTGTTTTCCTTCATTCTGAACAAGCGCCTTAACAATGAAGAGATGGCGGCCTACCTCGATAATTTCTCGCTGTTCAGCATGGCCTACTCATGGGGCGGGTATGAATCATTAATTCTGGCAAATCAACCGGAACAGATCGCGGCTATCCGTCCTGACGGCGGCGTGGATTTTAGCGGTACGCTGATTCGTGTTCATATTGGTCTGGAAGATGTTGATGATTTAATTGAAGATTTGGCTGCAGGCTTTGAGCGCATCGTATAAATTGTTATCTGCTGGTTGAAAATTCTCATTACGCCAGCAGAATACTCTGTATTAATTGCGCCTGGGATCAAGGTGTTTCGGGCGATAAGCGGGTACAATAGCCTTCTCTAAGCGGTACCACAGGAAAGTCCATGGCTGTAATTCAAGACATTATCGCTGCGCTCTGGCACCACGACTTTGCAGCGCTGGCGAATCCACATATTGTTGGCGTCGTTTATTTAGTGATGTTTGCCACTCTCTTTTTAGAAAACGGATTGCTTCCAGCCTCGTTTTTGCCTGGGGACAGTTTGCTTTTATTGGCTGGCGCGCTGGTGGCGCGTGGTTGCATGGACTACCTGTCGACACTCGTAATCCTGACTTCTGCCGCCAGCCTGGGTTGCTGGTTGAGCTACCTGCAGGGGCGTTGGCTGGGGAATACCCGCGTGGTGAAGGGCTGGCTGGCGCAGTTGCCGGAGAAATATCATCAGCGGGCGACCTGCATGTTTGACCGACACGGTTTGCTGGCGCTGTTGGCTGGGCGCTTCCTGGCGTTCGTGCGCACCCTGCTGCCAACCATGGCCGGGATTTCAGGTTTATCCAGCCGCCGTTTCCAGCTTTTCAACTGGCTGAGCGGCCTGCTGTGGGTCGGCATGATCACCACGCTGGGCTACGCCATCAGCATGATCCCCTTTGTAAAACGCCACGAAGATCAGGTGATGACATTCTTGATGATTCTGCCGCTTTTCCTGCTGGTCGCCGGGCTGGTGGGAACACTGGCCGTGGTGATTAAGAAAAAATACTGCAGCGCCTGATACTTTTCCTCTTTTCCTTCTCCCAAAAGGAGAAGGAAAATCAGCCTCCCTGCATCATACGAATACGCGCCGCATCTTCCCCCGGCGTGACGCCAAAATAGCGTTTAAACTCGCGGCTGAATTGGGATGGACTTTCATAACCCACCCGAATGGCCGCAGCGCTGGCCTTCATACCATCGTGGATCATCATCATCCGTGCTTTGTGCAGACGGTAGCTTTTGAGGTATTGCAACGGCGAAGTGCTGGTCACCGATTTAAAGTTATGGTGAAACGCAGAGACGCTCATATTCGCCTCAGCGGCCAGTTCGTCGACGCTCAGGTTTTCTGTGTACTGGCTCTCAATGCGTTTAAGCACCCGGCTGATTAAGCTGAAATGGGTCTGGCGGCTGACCAGCGCCAGTAATGCGCCGCCACGCGGCCCGGTGAGCACGTGATAGAGCAGTTCACGAATGATCTGTTTACCCAGAATACGGGCGTCCAGCGGGCGTTCCATTACGTCGAGTAAACGTTCCGCCGCACACAGAATTTCCTCGGACAGGGTGGCTGAGTTGATACCACTTGCCGCCATCGCGGGCTGGAAAGATTCATCTTCGCCGATATCCATCAACAGTTCCTGTAACTGCAGAATGTCGACGTTAAGGCGTAATCCCGCCAGCGGAACTTCTGGCGTTGCATAGGTTTCGCACTCAAACGGTAAAGGTACGGTAAGGAGTAAATATTCATTGGTATCGTAGCGAAACACACGCTCATTGATATAACCAATTTTATGGCCCGAGAAGAGAAAAACGATCCCCGGCTGATACATCACCGGGGTACGGGTTCCCGGCTCAGTGCCGTAAAGCAAACGGATATCCGGAAGCAGCGTGCTGAGATAATTTTCATTATTTTTCAGTGTTTTTACTTTTTGCGTTAATACCTGGCAAATCTCGTCACGGTTCATAATTCGCCGCTCCTTCACTGTTTTTTGACCGCTACAGTGTGCAATCTTTTGTGCGGTTTCTCCAGTGACCTGGAGAAACAGGCAAGACATCGGCAGAAATGTGCATTGAGAGACAAGCCCGCCACGGCCACAATTAATGCCATCGGGCAGCATCCTGCCTGCTCTTCTATCACCCACCTAAAGGGAACGAGCAATGAACAACTTTAATCTCCATACCCCTACCCGCATCCTGTTTGGTAAAGGCGCGATTGCCGATTTGCGTGAACAAATTCCGACAGACGCTCGCGTACTGATTACCTACGGCGGCGGTAGCGTGAAGAAAAACGGCGTGCTGGATCAGGTATATAGCGCGCTGGAAGGTCTGGATGTACGGGAATTCAGCGGCATCGAACCCAACCCGTCTTACGAAACCCTGATGAAAGCCGTCAAAATCGCCAAGGATGACAACATCACCTTCCTGCTGGCGGTCGGCGGCGGCTCTGTACTGGATGGCACCAAATTTATCGCCGCAGCGGCCCATTACGCCGATGGCGTGGACCCGTGGGAAATTCTGCAAACCTACGGCGGCAAAATCACCAGTGCGATCCCAATGGGCTCCGTGCTGACCCTGCCAGCCACCGGTTCCGAATCCAACAAAGGCGCAGTTATCTCCCGTAAAACCACCGGTGATAAACAAGCATTTATGTCTGAACACGTTCAGCCGATTTTTGCCGTGCTGGATCCGGTATACACCTACACCCTGCCGCCGCGTCAGGTGGCAAACGGCGTTGTCGATGCCTTCGTGCATACCGTTGAGCAATATGTCACTTACCCGGTGAACGGTAAAATTCAGGATCGCTTCGCTGAAGGTATTCTGCTGACGCTCATCGAAGAAGGCCCGAAAGCGCTGAAAGAACCGGAAAATTACGATGTTCGCGCCAACGTCATGTGGGCGGCCACCCAGGCGCTGAACGGCCTGATTGGCGCGGGCGTGCCGCAAGACTGGGCGACCCATATGCTTGGCCATGAACTGACGGCAATGCATGGCCTTGATCATGCCCAAACGCTGGCGATAGTGCTCCCTGCTCTGTGGAATGAAAAACGCGACACCAAACGCGCCAAATTGCTGCAATACGCAGAACGCGTCTGGAATATCACCGAAGGTTCCGAAGACAGCCGTATTGATGCCGCTATCGAAGCAACCCGTGGTTTCTTTGAACAGATGGGTGTACCGACTCGCCTGTCCGGTTACGGTCTGGACGGTAGCTCCATCCCGGCGCTGCTGGCAAAACTGGAAGAACACGGCATGACAAAACTTGGCGAACATCAGGATATTACCCTTGATGTCAGCCGTCGCATTTACGAAGCGGCACGCTAAGCTTTTTACTCCGCTGCCTTTCGTTTTTGGACTTTTCGTCCAGACTTAATGCACACAACCTTACCGGGACGTGTCCCGGTAAGCTCATACAGGAGGAATGCATGACACATCCAACCGTGATTAAGCTTTCGGACGGCAACCTGATGCCGCAGCTGGGTCTTGGCGTGTGGAAAGCGGGCAATGAGGAAGTGGTTTCCGCCATTCACAAAGCGCTGGAAGTAGGCTATCGCTCTATCGATACCGCTGCCGCGTATAAAAATGAAGACGGCGTTGGCACGGCATTAAAAAGTGCAGGCGTTGCGCGTGATGATCTGTTTATTACCACAAAACTGTGGAATGACGATCAGAAACGCCCACAGGAAGCATTGCAGGAAAGCCTCGACAAACTCCAGCTTGATTATGTTGATCTCTACCTGATGCACTGGCCGGTCCCGGCTATCGATCACTATGTTGAGGCCTGGAAAGGAATGATCAAACTCCAGGAACAGGGCCTGGTGAAGAGTATTGGGGTGTGTAATTTCCAGATTCATCATCTGCAGAAGCTGATTGATGAGACGAACGTGACCCCGGTTGTCAACCAGATTGAGCTGCACCCTCTTTTGCAGCAGCGTCAGTTGCATGCCTGGAACGCCACGCACAAAATCCAGACCGAATCCTGGAGCCCACTGGCACAGGGCGGCGAAGGGGTATTTGATCAGAAAATTATCCGCGAACTGGCGGATAAATACGGCAAAACCCCGGCACAGATTGTGATTCGCTGGCATCTGGACTGCGGTCTGGTCGTGATCCCGAAATCCGTTACCCCGGCACGCATTGCCGAGAACTTTGACGTCTGGGATTTCCGTCTCGATAAAGACGAGCTGGCCGAAATCGCTAAACTCGATCAGGGTAAACGTCTTGGCCCTGACCCGGATCAGTTCGGCGGCTAATTCTTCCTACTCCTCCCAGCCCGGCGCCCCGTCGGGCTTTTTTTTGCCATGAAATCAGAAATATCAAGAAACAATTTAACCACAGTTTTAGTGCGTATTTATTCACATCTGAAGCGCAGCATAATTTATGCTGCAACGACATAATTACTCACGCTGATTATTGTTTCGCGATGTTTTATTTACATCATGTATAGGGATGACTTTATGGCTGAAAAAAATATGTCAGGGGTCCGATGGCTCCCTTTGATTATTATTGTTGTTATCGCCACCGGTCTCTGGCAGGTGGCGCCCCCGGAAGGACTCAGCGCCCAGGCCTGGCACTCCGCCATTGTCTTTGTCGCGACCATTGCCTCGATTGTCGCTAAGGTGCTGCCTATTGGCGCTGTCGGCATCATCGGCATCACCGTGTTCGCCCTCACTTACGCTGCCGGTGATAAAACGGCCAATGGTGCGATCCTCACGGCACTGAGTGAATTAAACAGTTCTCTTATCTGGCTTATCGTCGTCGCCTTTATGATCGCCCGCGGTTTTATCAAAACCGGGCTTGGCCGACGCATCGCACTACAAATGATCCGCCTGCTTGGTAAGCGCACGCTGGGGCTGGCTTACGGGCTGGCGTTTGCCGATCTGATCCTCTCCCCCGCCATGCCAAGCAATACCGCACGATGCGGGGGCGTCATCTACCCGATTGCCGACTCACTGGCTCGCAGCTTTGACTCCCGTCCGGAAGATGAATCGCGTAGCAAAATCGGTACCTTTCTCATTACCTGTATCGGCAACGTTAACGATGTCACCGCCGCGCTGTTTATGACCGGGTATACCGGCAACCTGCTGGCAGTGAAACTGGCGGCAAACGCTGGGGTGACATTGACCTGGGGCGGTTGGTTCATCGCCGCGCTGGCCCCTTGTCTGGTCTCCTTGCTGATGGTGCCGGTACTGGTTTACTGGATAACCCGTCCCGAAATCAAACACACTCCGGATGCGCCCGTCCTGGCACAGCGTGAACTGGCATTGATGGGGAAAATGAGCCGGGGCGAATGGCTGATGCTCGGCACCGTCCTGCTTCTGCTGATACTGTGGATCTTCGGCGATGCGCTGGGCGTAGATCCGACCACGGCATCCTTCGTCGGCCTGTCGGTGCTGTTACTTTCCGGCGTGCTGAGCTGGGAAGATGTAAAAAGCGAGAAAGGAGCCTGGGATACGCTAATCTGGTTTGCGGCGCTGCTGATGATGGCAAACCAGCTGAAAAAACTGGGCTTCACCACCTGGTTTGGCGGCGTGATTGGTGAAAGTATCGGTAACGCGATGGGCGGTACCAGTTGGGTGATAGTGCTGTTGCTGTTGAACGCGGCCTACTTCTACACCCACTACTTTTTCGCCAGCGGTAATGCGCAAATCGCCGCGCTGTATGCTGTCTTCCTCGGCGTAGGTATTCATCTGAGTATTCCCGCCGCGCCGATGGCGCTGATGCTGGCGTTTACCAGTAGCCTCTATTGTTCACTGACGCAGTACACCCACGCACGCGGCCCTATTCTGTTTGGCGCCGGCTACGTGCCAACCGGCATCTGGTGGCGAACAGGGTTTTTAATCAGCCTGTTCAACCAGGCCGTGTTTATGGTCATCGGCCTTGCCTGGTGGAAAATGCTGGGGCTGTACTGATTAGCCCTTTACGCCCGGCTTCACGGCCGGGCTGATTTGCGTAGTCTCACTCTGCCGCGCGGGATGCCAGCATATTTTTATACGGTACACGCTGGCAGATATCCGGCGTTGTGCCCTCTTTTTCTGTTGGCAGCTGCGCCTGAGGTAACGTACATAACACGCCCACTTCCGACGGCCCCGAACCGTAAGGCCCACTCAGCCCATATGAGAGCAAAACATCGTATTGCTGCCCCTGCGCGCTGATAAGCAACCGGGAAAGGTTAATCTTATCGATTGGCCCAATGGGTAAAAAGAACGACCATTCGTGCTCACCGGCAAAAGCGAAGAAACCTTTGCTATCGGTCACGGTGCTGGTGCCGGGACGATGACTTTTCAGCGTAATAGTGGCCGCAGGTATGGGTTTTCCTGAGCTATCCAACAGGCGGCCTTCCAGGGCAGGTTGAGACTGGGTGTAGGCAACGCACCCGCTTTGTAATAGCGCTAAAAGCGCGACACCCGGCCAGAATCGTGTTGCCATCACTCGCTCCTTGAATTCAGATGAACATCTCTTCGTATATCAAGACTTACGCCTGCGCAAAGGCAATGCTACTCTGGGTAGAGTGCCCCACAAGAAGAATCGACTATGCGAAAACTATTAGTATTGCTTTTTATTTGCAGCTTTTCCGCGTTTGCTGAGTCACCTCAGCGTAGCGTGGAATTGCTCTATCAGCACTATAAGGATAATCAAGCCGGCGTTATTTTTGATGCTTCCGGCAAAGATCAGGTGATTTCCAGTCGACTCATGAAAGAAGTCGCCGAAGATCAGCGGCTGACGGCTGAGGGGGATGTGGGCTATCTGAATTACGATCCTATCTGCAATTGCCAGGATTATGACAATCTGGTGCTGGAACAGGTCAATATCGTGCCCCATGATAGCCAGCACGTTGACGCCGTGGTCCGCTTCCGCCCGTTCAGCGATGGGCCGGAGACCGTGACACAGACGCTCTCGCTGGTGGATGAAAATGGCCGCTGGCTCATTGACGACATCGTCAATGAAACCCAGAGCTTATATCAGGGGATTAAAGAGTATAACCGGGAGCGGCAGCAGGAAGCGTTAAGCGATAAAGCGGATGATAAACATGCCGCCAGCACACCTTCTTCCCAGCCTACTCCCTAGCAGAGTGGCAGACACGTTGGCGCGTTCCCGGATGCGGCGCAAGCGCCTTATCCGGGCTATAGCCCCTCTCCCGAAGGGTAAGGGGCAGGTGAATCGTTAGCTCGCCTTACGCTTTACCGCTTTTTTCGCGTTATCGTTTTTCATTACGCTGCTTTTCACCGCACCACTCTTCACCGTTTCACTTTTCACCGCCCCCTTTTTCACAACGCCGCGCGTTGCGGTTTCGTTGCGTGGGGAGCCATTCTGACGCTGATGAGCAATCGGCGTGTGCTTGGTCAGCGCCGGACGGGTATTACGACTCTGACGGCGCGCTTCACGCATTTCATCCAGCGTCGGAGCGGGTACCAGGCAATCACGACGTGAACCAATCAGGTGCTTTTTACCCATCTCCTCCAGTGCCTGGCGGATCATTGGCCAGTTCGCCGGATCGTGATAACGCAGCAGCGCTTTATGCAGACGACGCTGTTTATCACCCTTCGGCACCACCACATCTTCACTCTTATAGCCAATCTTACCGAGCGGGTTTTTCCCCGTGTAATACATGGTCGTCGAGTTGGCGAGCGGAGACGGATAGAAGTTCTGCACCTGGTCGAGGCGGAAACGGTGCCGTTTGAGCCACAGCGCCAGGTTAACCATATCTTCATCACGCGTACCCGGGTGCGCAGAGATAAAGTACGGGATTAAATACTGCTCTTTACCGGCCTGTTTCGAGAAGGTATCAAACAGCTCTTTGAAACGGTCATAGCTGCCCATGCCCGGCTTCATCATCTTCGACAGCGGCCCTTCTTCGGTATGTTCCGGCGCAATTTTCAGATAGCCACCCACGTGGTGAGTTGCCAGCTCTTTGATATAACGCGGATCTTCTACGGCGATGTCGTAACGTACCCCGGAGGCGATCAGGATTTTTTTGATGCCTTTCAGATCGCGCGCACGGCGGTATAAATTGATCGTCGGCTCATGGTTGGTATCCATGTGCTGGCAGATATCCGGATAAACACACGACAAACGCCGGCAGGTTTGTTCCGCACGCGGCGACTTACAGCGCAGCATGTACATGTTGGCCGTCGGGCCACCCAGATCGGAAATAACGCCGGTAAAGCCCGGAACCGTGTCACGAATTGCTTCGATCTCATTAATGATCGAATCTTCCGAACGGCTCTGAATAATGCGTCCTTCATGTTCAGTGATCGAACAGAAGGAGCAGCCACCAAAGCAACCGCGCATAATATTGATGGAGAAACGGATCATTTCGTACGCCGGAATACGGCTGTTACCGTAGGCCGGATGCGGAACACGCTTGTACGGCAGGGCAAACACACTGTCCATCTCTTCGGTAGAAAGCGGGATCGCTGGCGGGTTAATCCAGATGTAGCGATCGCCATGTTTTTGCATCAGTGCGCGAGCACAGCCGGGGTTGGTTTCATGATGCAAAATACGCGAAGCGTGAGCATACAGTACTTTGTCGCTTTTGACCTTCTCAAAGGAGGGCAGCAGCACATAGGTTTTTTCCCACGGTTTCGGACGCGGCGGCTGAACAACAATCGCTTTCGCTTCGGCTTTCTTCGGTTCGACAGGCTTATTATCCGCGCACGGTAAATCTTCACCATAGGGATGCGGAATTGGGTCGATTTTACCCGGCATATCAATAATACGTGAATCCACGCCGCTCCAGCCTGGCAGCGCTTCTTTCACCATGATCGCGGTGTTACGGACATCGCGAATCTCTGAGATGGGCTCGCCCTGTGCCAGGCGATGCGCCACTTCCACCAGCGGACGCTCGCCGTTACCGAACATCAGCATGTCGGCTTTGGAATCCACCAGCACTGAACGACGCACGGTATCGGACCAGTAATCGTAATGGGCGGTACGACGCAGGCTCGCTTCAATGCCACCGAGAATAACCGGCACATCTTTCCAGGCTTCTTTGCAGCGCTGGGTATACGCGAGCGTCGCACGATCCGGGCGTTTACCCGCCACGTTATCCGGGGTGTAAGCATCATCATGACGCAGCTTACGATCCGCCGTATAACGGTTGATCATCGAGTCCATGTTGCCTGCGGTCACGCCGAAAAACAGGTTGGGTTTCCCCAGACGCATAAAGTCGTCTTTGCTGTTCCAGTCCGGCTGGGCAATGATGCCAACACGGAAACCCTGAGCTTCGAGCATCCGACCACAGATCGCCATACCGAAGCTCGGGTGATCGACATACGCATCGCCAGTGACCAGAATGATGTCGCAGCTATCCCAGCCGAGTTGATCCATTTCATCGCGGGACATAGGTAAAAACGGAGCCGGACCAAAGCAGGCCGCCCAGTACTGGGGCCATGAAAAAAGGTCGCGATCCGGCTGGATCAGGGATATTGCGCTCATCTTGCTTCCAAAAAAGTGGCAAAAAAATAAACAAAGGGCGTGGATTATACGCTGGATCAATACATGAAATGAAGGAATATGTGTGGGGCTTTCCCCCTCGCCCCGGCGGCGCTTCGCTTACCAGGGCTACGGTATGGTTTTCTCCTCTTCCCCTGTGGAGAGAGGGGGATTATGCCGCCGGATTCACCAGCAACTGACCAATCGAGCCGCGATCCGCCATCTCCAGCGTCTGACTGCCATACTGGAACGGGAAATGCGGCCATGACGGTTGCCCGTAATAGACCAACAGCTCCACCTGGCCATCAACCCACACGGTATCTTTCCAGCCACGGTCTTCCGGGAACGGCATGGCACCGTTGACGTTACGCACCTGGAACTGTACGCCTTCCATATGGAACGATTGCGGCATGTCGGCACGTACTGTCCAGCGCTCCCACGAGCCCTGCTGGGCGGTGATGTCGATACGTTGCGGATCCCACAGTTGCCCGTTGATCCCCGGATCGCTTCCCAGCGTAATATCGCGGCTACGCACTGGTGTGCCGGTCATGATGTCCGATGGCAACAGCCGCATCGGCAATGTATCGGTAACCAGCGGCAACAGTCCGGTAGGACGCAGCGTCAGCACGAGGGTGGAAATCAAAATACTGGAGGGCTCAAAAAAGCCGCGCAGACGATCCATGATGCCAGCGGCTTCACCGCAGGTAACCGAAACCTCATCACCATTGGTCATATCAACCAGGACTTCGCGCCGCTCACCCGGCGCCAGCGCCAGTTGTTTGATCGACACCGGAACCGGCAAAAACCCCTGATCGCCGGAGATCACGTGCAGAGGACGTCCATCGCTCATCTGCAACTGATAACGACGTGAGTTGGAGGCATTGAGCAGACGTAAACGTACCCAGCCGCGCGACACTTCGACAAACGGACTTTGCGCGCCGTTGACCATCAGGGTATCGCCCACGAAGCCGCCGCTGCCTGGCTCGCTGTATTCCGGCGTACCAAAATTATCCAGCCGTTTATCCTGGATAATGATCGGAAAATCATCCACACCGTAGTGGTTCGGGATGGGCAGAGATTTACTGACGTCATCTTCCACCAGCCACATTCCGGCGAGGCCATTGTAGACCTGCTGCGCGGTTCGGTTCGGCGTGTTGGCGTGATACCAGAGCGTGGCGGCGCTTTGCCGAATCGGCAACACCGGCGCCCAGTCGTTATTCGCGGTCATCATCCGCGCGGCGCCGCCAATCAGTGGCCCGGGCACCTGTAGCCCGCTCACCGTCATGGAGACATTTTCCGCCAGGCGGTTACTGTAAATCATTTTGACGTCATCGCCGCTCCAGACCCGAATCGTCGGTCCAAGATAACGCCCGTTTACTCCCCAAACCTGAGCGCGCGTTCCGGTGGCAAATGACCAGTGCGCGCGCTGGAGTGTCAGGAAAAGGGGCTGCCCGCGACGGGATTCAATTAACGGAGGTATCGGCAGCGGCGGCTGCTGCCCGGCGGCGTTCGCCCTCAGCGGTATCGCGCCTGCACAGAATGCAGCTCCGGATACCTGGATAAATTGACGCCGACTGAGTGACATAATTGCTCCGTGTAAAAACTGAATAAACCGCGCGGAAAATCATTTCCCGGCATCAATATAGCAAAAGGATTAGACCCGTCCCGTGGCCTCGCGCTCAGCCACTTCTTTGTCCAGTTCATCGATTTTCGTTTTCATCAGCTCATGGCAACGCGCGGCCAGTTCACGAATCTGATCTTTACCGTAGCCGGTGGTATCGATTGGCGGCAGCATTTCGACAATCACCAGCCCGTTTTTCAGGCGGTTAAGATTGATTTTATTCGACGTACCAGACACACAAACCGGGATGATCGGCACACCAGCGGCAATGGCCGCGTGGAACGCGCCCGTTTTGAATGGTAGTAAACCACGCCCACGGCTTCGGGTCCCTTCCGGGAACATCCAGACAGAAATATTGCGTTTCTGAATATGCTTTACCACCTGGGCGATGGTGCCGTGCGCCTTTGCCCGGTTATTACGATCAATCAGCAGATTGCCCGTTAACCAGTAAAGCAAACCAAAAAACGGCACCCACAGCAGGCTCTTTTTGCCGACGGTGACGGTAGGGGGTTGCACGATGTTAGACGCGGTGACCATATCGTAGTTGTTCTGGTGATTCGCGATATATATAGCCTTGCCATGCTGCTGGTAACCCTGCGGGAAACGCTTTTCAACCTTTAAGCCGAATACCGGCGCCAGCCGGCCGAACATATGCCCGAAGGTAGCAACATGCTTCGGATTACGCGGGCTGAACAGGCAGTAAAGAGAACCAAAGACACACACCAGAATGGAATAAATAACAACGATAATGAAGCGAACAATAAATAGCATAGCTACCTCGAAAACCCATCCCTATGTCCATAAACACTAGCCTGCAACGCTCAGGCCTGGTGAGATGCGGGGGCGTAAAAACGTATTGTTAATCGCAACTCTGGAATAAACAACGCTTTTACGGGAAAAATTAGTCATTCCCCCACGGATGAGCGGGGGATGAATGCAGAACGGTTACTCTTCGCTGTTTCCGGCGCTGGGGCGGGACGGCGAATCAATCTCAACGCGGTCGATACGCTGTAACCCGCGCATCAATGTCCCACGACGACCACGTTCCCCCTGCACTTTCTGCAGTTCTTCCGGGCGCAGTTTGATTTTACGTTTACCCACATGAATCGTCAGCGTGCTTTGCGGCGGCAGCAGATAGAGATGCGCCAGGCCGTCTTCGCCTTTTGCAGCTTCCGCCGATGGAATGCCGATGATCTTGTTGCCTTTGCCTTTTGACAACTGCGGCAGATCGCCCACCGGGAACATCAGCATGCGCCCTGCCGTGGTGATCGCCAGGAGCATATCCGCGTCGTTTTCAATTTCCAGCGGCGGCATCACACGAGCGTTGTCCGGGAGGCTGATCAGCGTTTTACCCGCACGGTTGCGCGCCACCAGATCGTTGAACGTGCAGACAAAACCATAGCCAGCATCGCTCGCCATCAGCAGTTTCTGGTCTTCGTTAGTCATGACCATGTGTTCAACCACGGCACCCGGCGGCAGGGTCAATTTACCGGTTAACGGCTCCCCTTGCCCGCGCGCGGAAGGCAGAGTAATGGGGTCAATGGCGTAACTGCGCCCGGTCGAGTCGATGAAGACCACCGGCTGATTGCTCTTGCCTTTCGCCGACGCCTTCCAGCTGTCGCCCGCTTTATAACTTAAGCCCTGCGCATCAATGTCATGGCCTTTGGCGCTACGCACCCAACCCATTTGCGACAGCACGATAGTCACCGGCTCAGACGGCTGCATATCGTGTTCGTTCATCGCCTTCGCTTCTTCGCGCTCATGCAGCGGTGAACGGCGGTCGTCGCCAAAGGCATCAGAATCCGCCTGCAACTCTTTCTTGAGCAGATTGTTCATCTTGCGCTCAGAGGCAAGGATAGCCTGCAGTTGATCGCGCTCTTTTGCCAGCTCGTCCTGCTCACCGCGAATTTTCATCTCTTCGAGTTTGGCGAGGTGGCGCAATTTCAGTTCGAGGATGGCTTCGGCCTGGGTCTCGCTGATGCCAAACCGCGACATCAGAACCGGCTTCGGCTCATCTTCGGTGCGAATGATATGAATCACTTCGTCAATATTCAGGAAGGCCACCAGCAGACCTTCAAGGATATGCAGGCGCTTGAGCACTTTCTCCAGACGGTAATTCAGGCGGCGACGTACCGTATCGCGACGGAATGTCAGCCATTCGGTGAGGATTTCCAGCAGGTTTTTCACCGCCGGGCGACCATCCAGACCGATCATGTTCAGGTTAATACGGTAGCTTTTTTCCAGATCGGTGGTGGCAAACAGGTGATTCATCACCTGCTCCATATCCACGCGGTTGGAGCGCGGCACAATGACCAGACGGGTCGGGTTTTCATGGTCGGACTCATCGCGCAGATCATCCACCATTGGCAGCTTTTTGTTGCGCATCTGGGCGGCAATCTGTTCGAGTACGCGCGCACCGGAAACCTGGTGCGGCAGCGCGGTAATTACCACTGCGCCGTCTTCTTTTTTCCACACCGCACGCATCCGCACGGAGCCACGCCCGTTCTCGTAAATTTTACGGATCTCAGTTCGCGACGTGATAATTTCCGCTTCGGTCGGATAATCCGGCCCCTGGACAATATCCAGCAACTGGTCAAGGGTGGTTTTCGGCTGTTCAATCAGGGCGATCGCCGCTTTTGCTACTTCGCGCAGGTTATGCGGTGGAATATCGGTCGCCATCCCGACCGCAATGCCGGTGGTGCCGTTGAGCAGAATGTTCGGCAGGCGCGCAGGGAGCATCTTCGGCTCCTGCAACGTACCGTCAAAGTTCGGTACCCAATCCGCCGTGCCCTGCCCCAGTTCACCCAGCAGCACTTCTGCGTATTTCGACAAACGGGATTCGGTATAACGCATTGCGGCGAAGGATTTCGGATCGTCCGGCGCCCCCCAGTTCCCCTGCCCGTCAACCAGCGGATAACGGTAAGAGAAGGGCTGTGCCATTAAGACCATGGCTTCGTAACAGGCGCTGTCGCCATGTGGGTGATATTTACCCAATACGTCGCCCACGGTACGAGCGGATTTTTTGAATTTGGCGCTGGCACTCAGCCCCAATTCAGACATAGCGTAAACAATGCGACGCTGAACAGGTTTCAGGCCATCACCGATAAACGGCAACGCACGGTCCATGATGACGTACATGGAATAGTTCAGATACGCGTTTTCCGTAAATTCATGTAGCGCAAGGCGCTCTGCCATATCGCTCATTAAGTGTGATTCCTCAACGTGTGCGTCCGCCTTTTCGGCGGCAATATTGCCGCAGATACTACCCTATCTGTGACGTTAAGGCATAGTGATGCGCATACAAAACCGATCGCGCCGGGGGACTTTTGTCTGGTCAGGAATCATTTAGCCATTTATCCACATGGCAGCGGCCGCCGAAGGCTGGCGACCGCGTTATGCTTATGCGAGGGGAAGATAAATATCGGTCTTGAGTTCGTGCTCAGGCACCTGATGCACAAGATTCAGATAATGAAAAAAAACCGGGAAGTCACGCACGGTTTCGCCACTCTCCGGCAGCCAGTGCCGATAGAGGTGATACACGCTCTCACCTACGGAATCGAGAGAGCCATGGTGACGGATGACCGCGCAGCGCCCGCCGGGGATCTCTCCATTTTCTACGCCAAACGTATTCGCCGGCACTGTCTGCTCCACGGCCGCGCAAATATCAAAGCGGAACGCGTCTGCAGGCACTGATGCGGGATCGTCCCACGCAATACCGTAAGTCGGATAACGCTCAACCGGCGAAAGTCCACTGCTTCGACGCCACTCAATAAATGTCGCCGCGCTGGCATTCACCCGTGCCGGGTCGCCCCGGTGTCTGAGTATTGCCACCGGCGTGGTCGGGAATACGACTATCTTGATCTCTTTCATCGTTCGCTCCTGTAAAACGTTTTTCGGTACGCGTCGGTGCCAGTTCACCCAGTCCGGTTCGAGACGGAACTGACGGGGGCTGGCGCCTAACGCCGTTTTGAAGGCGCGACTGAACGACTCCGGATTTTGAAAACCGGCATCCAGGGCAATATCGATAATTTTATCGTGCGGATTAAACGCCAGCCGCCATGAGGCGTGACGCAGCCGCAGCCACTGAATATAGCGATAAAGCGGTAACCCGCTCCAGGCCGTAAACATCCGGTGAAAGTGGAAAGGCGAGCAGTGCGCAATCGCACTCAACGCCTCCAGTGATAAAGGCTCATCCAGATGACGTTCAATATAGTGACAAACCATTCTGAAACGTGCTGAATAATCCGCCTTACGCGTGTCGTTCATCGCATCCTCCTGAGGCTCTACTTTGGCGATTCGGCAGACGTTAATCCTGACCGATCTTGCGTATTACGCGCGGTCGTTTCAGTACGACACCTGAGAACGATTATTGCTCTAAACGCAAAAGTCTTTGCACGCTTTGCCAATTTTGTCACCGACGGATGCGGGATAAAATAACCGGCATTAACGTTTCGCTAAGGACAAAAAAATGAGCAACATCCTGATTATCAACGGCGCTAAAAAATTCGCCCACTCCAAAGGCCAACTCAATGACACCCTTACCTCCGTCGCGGAAAGTTTCCTGCGCGACAACGGGCACGCTGTAAAAAGCGTACGTACCGACGGAGATTATGATGTTAAAGAAGAAGTGCAGAATTTTCTCTGGGCCGATGTGGTTATCTGGCAGATGCCCGGCTGGTGGATGGGCGCCCCCTGGACTGTGAAAAAATACATGGACGATGTGTTTACCGAAGGCCACGGCTCGCTGTACGCCAGTGACGGCCGTACCCGTTCTGATGGCGCGAAAAAGTACGGTTCCGGTGGTCTGATTCAGGGTAAAAAATATATGCTTTCTCTGACCTGGAACGCCCCGCTTGATGCATTTACCGATGAAGAGCAGTTCTTCCATGGCGTCGGCGTTGACGGTGTTTATCTGCCGTTCCATAAAGCGAATCAGTTCCTCGGGATGGAAGCCCTGCCGAGCTTTATCGCGAATGACGTGATCAAAATGCCAGATGTGCCGCGTTATATTGAGGAATATCGCAAGCATCTTGCGGAGATTTTTGCTTAACTGTGAAGCTGGACTTAGAAGGAGTTAACCATGTTGACAGTGATTGCTGAAATTCGTACCCGTCCTGGCCAGCACCATCGCCAGGCGGTCCTTGATCAATTCGCAAAAATTATCCCGACCGTGTTGCAGGAAGAGGGGTGCCATGGCTATGCGCCGTGGGTTGACCATGCCGCAGGCGTCAGTTTCCAGACGAGCGCACCGGACTCCATCATCATGGTGGAAAACTGGGAAAGCGTGGCGCACTTAGAAGCACATCTGCAAACGCCACATATGAAAGCCTGGAGCGAAGCCGTGAAAGGCGATGTTCTGGAAACGCATATCCGCATTCTGGAACAAGGGGTTTAATCCCCTCATGTACCCCGAACTTGTCTCGGGGTTTCCCGGATGTGGCGTAAACGCCATGTCCGGGCTACACAAGAGACAGGCCAGACGCCTTTACAATATCGCAAAAGCCACGTGCCCCGCCTTGCAATTACCCATGTCAAACGAAAGGTTAGAGATTTTCATTTCACAGGGGTAAATCACGATGACGGTATTACACATGCAGCATCGGAGCCAGTTTACCATCCGCAGACGTTGGTCTCTTCGTCTGATTCATAGCCACGCACGATATTAATCAGATCCTTGACCGCATCCGCTGCTACGGTGGCATCCTGCAACTCGGCCAGCGCAGAGAAATCTTTATCCACTGACACGCCGTTATTGTTATTGGTCACCGTCAGAATAAAACCCTGCTCGCTTGCGCTCTTGTCCGCCAATGTTTCAACCAGCTCTGCTACCGCCGTGACGGCGATATCCGGCACATAAAGCGCCATCGGTTTCAGATACACTTTCTCTGCGGTTGTTTTGCTGCCGCGGTTTGTGACGGCCAGAGAATAGCCTTTGTTTTCCGTTGTCATGACATCCACCTCACCCTTCAATCAGTACGTTGGGATCGACCCAAAAATCGACGTTGAATACCGTATCGTCTGATAGCGCTTCAATGCGATGCCACTTTTCTGCCGGAAATACGCCAAACTGACCGGCTTCGATGGTCAGCGTTTCCACCGGCAGCGGGCTGGTTTCGTCGGCATAGCCGTAATAGCGAATCGCCCCCTGCATAACACACAAGCGTGGATTTACCCCCTGTCGCGTCCCGGCATCCAGATGGCGTTGCCATATAGAGGCGGGCGCAGTCTCTTTAGTCCATAACGGTGTTGATCGCACGTGCACATAATGTGTCGGTATAACAATACGTTGCATGTTTCATCCTTAATAAAGTGAATGTCGGTTGAAACGATATATTGCAAATAAAATACACCTTTAAGGAGAGAATAAAAGCGTTGAAGCGGCGTTGTACAACATGAGGGGTAGAGAGGGGGTAGACCGGGAAGAAGAGAGTTAAAGGGGTATTAAAAAGCGCATCCGGGCCATCCGGTTGCGCCGTAACACGCCTTATCCAGGCGCCCCTGATTTCAGTATCACAGGGTTCTGGCGATGGGGTATCGCCAGTTTCAGAACATTACGCAGACTGTTTTTGTAACGCTTCCCACAGGCCCACCAGGTAAGTGACACCCAGTGCGCGATCGTATAATCCATAGCCCGGGCGCCCGGTCTCCCCCCAGATAAAGCGACCATGATCCGGGCGAATATAACCATCGAAACCATTGTCATGCAGCGCTTTCATCACATTGTACATATCCAGAGATCCGTACTGCGATGGATGTGCGCACTCATAAAAATCTTTATCTTTTATAAGCTTAATATTACGCACATGGGCAAAATGAATACGCTTGCGACGGGTAAATTCAGCCAGAATTTCGTAGACATTGTTTTCAGGGTCTTCTGCAATTGACCCCGTGCAAAGAGTGATGCCATTGGCTTCTGAATTCACGGCGTTGCAGAGCCAATCCAGATCCTGACGATTTTTGACCACGCGCGGCAGGCCGAAAATAGAGTACGGCGGATCGTCCGGATGAATAGCCATTTTGACGCCAACATCTTCACAAACCGGAATCACTGCCTTAAGAAAATAAACTAAATTTTCACGCAGTTTTTCGTCATCGACCTCTTTATAACTGGCAAATAATTTCTGTACCTGCGCCAGTCGTTCCGGTTCCCAGCCAGGCAGCGCAAAGCCGTTTGAATGACTGAGCACTTCACTGACCACCTCTTCCAGGCTTTTATCAATATCCTTCTTCTCAAATGCCATGGTCAGGGAGCCGTCTGGCAGAACATAGTTCATGTCAGTCTTCATCCAGTCAAAAACAGGCATGAAGTTGTAGCAAATGACTTTCACGCCATACCGCGCCAGATGTCGAATGGTTTGCTGGTAATTGGCTATGTAACGATCGCGGCTCGGCAGACCAATTTTAATGTCGTCATGAATATTAACGCTTTCGATAACCTCCATTTTCAGCCCGGCAGCACTGGCCTGGCCGACCAGCGCTTCAATCTTATCTTCGGGCCAGATTTCGCCTACCGGGACGTCGTACAACGCGCCGACTACACCTTCGACGCCCGGAACCTGGCGAATATACTCCAGAGAAACCTTGTCCTCTTTTGGCCCAAACCACCGCATTGTCATCTGCATAAAACAACCTCAACCCGAATGAATAAAAATATCTACCATACTAGTAGATGATGAGTGGTACAGTAAAACGACGAGCTTCAATAATCAATAGATTTTGTAAATCAATAAGCGAGGTTAAATAGATTAAGTAGTATGTTAAGCATCCGTTAATAACTAACCCGTAAACGCGATTAAAACACCATTTCAAAATTTGACCATCTTCACATAATTAAAAACTAATCTAGTATGGTAGTAGACTGAATGTTTTTTAGGTATACCGTAAATACAGCTCAGTTAATGCATCTCAAGAATTCCCTCAGGTAAAAATTTCAGGAGCAAGTCGGTCATGACGTTGATTAACGACGATTTTATGATTAACAGTCGCGCAGGAAAAATGCTATATACGCGCTATGCTAAGAAACAACCGATACTGGATTATCATTGTCACCTTGAAGCGAAGGATATTTTCGAAAACACCCCCTTTCGCGATATCACCCATCTCTGGCTTGAAGGCGACCATTACAAATGGCGAGCTATGCGCGCCAATGGCATTAAGGAAAAATATATTACAGGCAATGCTTCTGCTGAGGAAAAATTTGAGGCCTGGGCTAAAACAGTTGAATCCAGCTTTGGCAACCCATTATATCACTGGACGCACCTTGAATTAGCTCACTATTTTGATATTCACACTCCGCTAAGCCATAGCAACTGGCGCGAAGTAATGAATGAATGTAACAACAAATTGAAAACCAGTGATTTTACTCCGCGCAAACTTATTACGCGGTCGAATGTTGAGATTATTTGCACGACAGATAAACCTCTTGATGATCTGAAATATCACCAACTTCTTAAAAATGAGAAAGGATTCACAACGCGCGTTCTGCCGACATTTCGCCCTGATGAATTATTCGAAGCGGATCCCATCCGCTTTAGCCAATTTATTGATCAGCTCAGTGAAATAAGCTCAGTCACTGTTACGCATTTTTCATCGTTCATTGCTGCCATTGCCGGGCGTATCGATTTCTTTCATGAAGTTGGCTGCCGCATTTCCGACCATGGTCCGTTGGAAGTGAGCTATCAGCGCGTCAACGATGATCAGGCAGAGGCGCTTTTTGCAGCCCGTATGGCGCAACAGGCGCTTTCTCCTGAGGGGATGCAGGCATGGAACAGCATTATGCTGGTGAAACTTGCCGCCCTCTATAAGCAAAAAGAGTGGGCGATGCAGATTCATTTCGGTGCTATCCGCAATAACAATATGCCGCAATATCACGCCATTGGCATTAATAGCGGTTTTGATTCAATTGCCGACCAACAAAATCTGGCTGCTAATTTAAATGCCCTGCTCAACGCAATGGTGGAAAATGACGGCTTGCCTAAAACCATTATCTACAACTTAAATGCTGGCTACAACGATATTGTAGCATCCGCATTGGCTAATTTTCAGAGTGGCGAAGAAGGGATTAAATCACCCATGCAATTCGGTTCTGGATGGTGGTTTAACGATACCCAGCGAGGCATGCTCAATCAATTAACGACATTATCCGATCTAGGATTGCTTGCTAATTTCATTGGCATGCTTACTGATTCCCGTAGTTTTGTTTCTTATACCCGCCATGATTATTTCAGACGTATTCTTTGCAATCTTATAGGCGGTTGGGTGGACCGGGGCGAAGTACCAGAGGATATGGATATTTTATCCAGTATGGTCAAAGGGATTTGCGCTGATAACGCCCGTTCTTATTTCAATTTCTGATTTTACTATCGAGATAAAACATGAAAAACTCAGAAAGAAAAATCACCATCCCTGTCAGTATCGGTTATGGCCTTACCGATATCATGGGGGGTGGCGCATTTACCGTCATTGGCGCATGGCTATTATTTTATTACACAACTTTTGTTGGTCTCTCACCATTACAAGCGGCTTCCATCGTGGCAATAGCGCGAATTGTCGATGCAATAATCAGCTTGTTCATGGGATCATTCACCGACCATTTTTATAAAAATACACTTGGTAAGAAATTTGGCCGTCGCCGGTTTTTCCTGTTGATTGGTTCACCGTTGATGCTGGTTTATGCCCTTCTTTGGCTTAATGGCATGAACTATTGGTTCTATCTCAGCGTTTATCTCGCCTTTGAAATTATCGCTGCCATGGTGCTTATTCCGTGGGAAACACTCCCGTCTGAAATGACCAAAGATTTCAACTCCAGGACCAAACTTTCTACAGGGCGTATGTTTCTTTCCGCAACGGGCACCTTTCTCGCCACATTTATTCCGGGTCTGCTGATTGGCTACCTTGGTGAAAAGAGTGCGGAAGCCTACCTGATAAACGGCATTGTATTTGCCGTGGCTTTTATGGTTTGTGTATTTATCTCATGGAAAGTGACCTGGGAGCGCGAATTAACGCCGGAAATGCTTGCCGAACTGGAAAGCAACCGCTCAGCTTCACGGGTCAATATTTTGGGCCTTCCTGAGAAACTCCCGGTTCAAACACATAATTCAGGATCCTGCTGGAGAGAGTAACCCAGTGATTTTGCTCTTCGCTTAAGCCCATCTAGTACGCGACTACGGTAGCGCTCTTCATAATAATCTGCGCCAGGATCGACATATTTCTGTCCATACTTCAGGGCATTGTAGAACAGTATTGCCAGTTTTCTTGCCGTTGCAGTGACTGCTTTTGCTTTCCCGATACGGGATGATAATCGACGATAAAAAGCGCCCAACGCGGTATCGCTCCGGCCAATTGTTGTGGCTGCCAGTCTGAGTGCGGCAGCAATTCGACTGGATGAACGCCGTGTTTTCGAGGACAGCACTTTTCCACCGGAGATCTTATTTCCCGGGGACAAACATAGCCACGAGGTAAAATGGCTCGCATCCGGCCAGCGGTTCATGTCAGTACCGCATTCTGCAATGAATTTTAGTGCCAGATAAGGTCCGAACCCATGTATCTGTGTCAGATCTGCCCCTGTAATTTTCCAGAGTAATGGTCTGACATCAAAGGAAAGCTGATTGGGTTGTTTTGTACGATGTCTGGCGGAGGGCAATACCCCTTCCGGCTCTTCAATTCCGGTACTGAGCTGCAATAATGAGGTTTCGATTTGATCATCACATTCGCGGATCTTTTCCTGGTAAAAATCGAAAAATGCAACCGACTGTTCAAGTGCAAAAAGATGCTCAGGCTGCCAGTTCCCTGTCAGTGCCTGCCGAAGTACTTCTGGCGTCTTTTTACATCTCACATCACGATACTGGATCAACATTGAAGGATCGCGCTCACCACTGATGATAGCTCTGACGATTGAAAGACCGGTAACGCCAGTGATATCCGATACAGCATGATGTAATTGCACATTCATCTGCATCAGCGCCTTCTGCATATGCTGGATATGCGCAGCCCGGTATTCAGTCAGGCGTTCCCGTTGCCTCAGATAAGACCTGAGTACAGAAATGTCGTGTTCAGGTCTGAAACTGGCACGGAGAAGACCAAATGAATGCAGTTTCTGCAACCACTGGGCATCGTTGACATCGGTCTTGCGACCGGGAACATTTTTTGCGTCTCTGGCATTAACAAGGATCACCTTGAAACCCGCAGCTTCAAGGATCTCAAAAGCAGGCAACCAGTAAACGCCGGTGGACTCCATGGCGACGGTCGTAATGTGACAGGTTTTGAGCCAGTCAGACATCCGCTGAAGATCGCCAGTAAAACTTTGAAAAGTCCTGACTGGTTCGGTGTCAGCATCAGGCGGTACGGCGACAACGTGGAACTCAGCGCCAATATCAACGCCCGCAGCATGAGGATGGACAATAGACATTCGGGAGGATTTTTTCATGGAAATCTCCTTGCTCATTTTCGATGAACGAAGGAGGGGACGACGGAGAAATCACCTTCCTGAACGGGATCAAAGTCACCACTGTCGGATCCGCCACAGTCCCTGAACCATGTTTTTTTACGGGGTCATACCACCAAAAGGCCGACGGCTGCTTCCTTCGCTAAATTAGCCTGCCAACTTTTCCGGGGAGTTTCTGAGATTCAGGACGGGGTTTCACCCATAGACAGTTTTTAAGGATTACGTGTCAACGCTGAAAGTCAGAGCTTTCCGTAAACATCTGGCCATCTATCTGCTCTCCTTTACCGCTAAAGATATTTACAACACCGTTTTTGTATTTTTCTGTGTCTATTGCCTGCAAGTTTCTTCTGCATTTGCGGGAAGCCTGCTGTCGATGAGTATTATCGGTCTGCCCGTTACGCTGGTGGCCGGTTTCGGCATCATCAAATTTGGCCCGTCAAAATTGTATGTTTTTGCCTATAGCCTGATGATGCTTTGCCTTGGCGGCATTCTGCTGATTTATCTCTTCCCGACGGAACAAAAAGCCCTGTTACTGATTATCCTTGCCGGTTTGTACCAGGTGGGCCGCTGTGTTCTGGAATTCACGCCGTGGAACGTCTTTCCGTTTATTCCGGACATTGATGAGATGATTACGCGTCAGCGCCGTGAAGGCCTGTTTGCTGCGGTGATGACCTTCTCTCGCAAAACCACCGTCGCTATCGCGACCTTTATTGTCGGTTTTATTCTGCAGGAAGGCGGTTTTGTAAAAGGCAGCCAGGTTCAGCCAGAGCAAGCTGTTCATACCATTGCCACGACGCTGTTTATCGGTACCGCAGGCTTGCTGGTGCTCGCTTTATGGCAGGCATTGACCTTCCATCTGAATAAACAGACTCACAAAGTGTTTGTTGATGAAGTAGAAAGGTTGAAAAAGAACGGCTCACGTGCAGCCGTAACGGCTGAAACGCGCAACATTGTGGAAGATCTGACCGGGGTAAAATATGAAAAACTGTGGCCTGAAAGTGCCCCTGAAACAAAACGCCTTTCACCAAAACAGAAAGCGATAATGGACTAACTGAGGCAAACACTCTTCAGGCCACCCGGCCTGAAGAGTCTCAATTGTTTAAACTTCAATATCCGCCATATCGCCTTTTTCCTGTAACCAGTTACGGCGATCTTCCGAACGTTTCTTGGCCAGCAGCATGTCCATCATCGCATTGGTGCGTTGGTCGTCATCGTCACTGATAACCAGCTGCACCAGGCGGCGGGTATTCGGGTCGAGTGTCGTTTCGCGCAACTGCATCGGGTTCATTTCACCCAGGCCTTTAAAGCGCTGCACGTTCGGCTTGCCTTTCTTACGCTTAAGCTGCTCCAGGACACCCGTTTTCTCTTCTTCGGTCAGGGCATAGTAAACCTCTTTACCCAGATCGATACGATACAACGGCGGCAATGCAACGTAGACGTGACCGTTCTTTACCAGTGTCCGGAAATGTTTCACAAACAGCGCGCACAGTAACGTCGCAATGTGTAGTCCATCCGAGTCAGCATCCGCCAGAATACAAATCTTGCCATAACGCAATTGGCTCAGATCGTCACTGTCGGGATCAATACCGATCGCCACAGAGATATCATGCACTTCCTGGGATGCCAACACCTCATCGGAGGAGACTTCCCAGGTATTCAGGATTTTGCCTTTCAGCGGCATGATCGCCTGATATTCACGATCGCGTGCCTGCTTGGCAGAACCGCCCGCCGAGTCCCCTTCCACCAGGAACAACTCGGTCCGGTTGAGATCCTGTGCGGTACAGTCCGCGAGTTTACCTGGCAGCGCCGGGCCGCTGGTGAGCTTTTTACGCACCACTTTCTTCGCGGCGCGCAGGCGGCGCTGGGCACTGGAAATCGCCATTTCCGCCAGCATTTCTGCGGCCTGCACGTTCTGGTTGAGCCACAGGCTAAAAGCATCTTTCACCACGCCGGACACAAAGGCCGCGCACTGGCGCGATGACAGACGCTCTTTAGTCTGGCCGGCGAACTGCGGATCCTGCATCTTCACCGACAGCACATATGCACAGCGTTCCCAGATATCTTCCGCCGAGAGCTTCACGCCGCGCGGTAGGATATTGCGGTATTCGCAAAATTCGCGCATCGCGTCGAGCAGCCCCTGACGCAAACCGTTTACATGGGTACCGCCCTGCATGGTCGGGATCAGGTTAACGTAGCTCTCCGTCAGCAGCTCACCGCCTTCCGGCAGCCAGAGCAGCGCCCAGTCCACCGCTTCGGTTTCAGCAGCAAAGTTGCCAATAAACGGTTTTTCCGGCAGGGTCGGCAGGCCGTTCACCGCTTCGGCAAGATAGTCGTTCAGACCGTCCTGATAGCACCAGCGCTGTTCGGCGTTGTTCACCTCATCTTTGAAAGTGATTTCCACCCCAGGGCACAGCACGGCTTTCGCTTTCAGCAAATGGGTCAGACGAGAGACGGAAAAACGCGGGCTGTCGAAAAACTTCTCGTCTGGCCAGAAGTGGACGCTGGTGCCGGTCGCGCGTTTCGCACAGGTACCGACAACGCTGAGGTCGCTGACCTTCTCGCCATTTTCGAAAGCGATATTATAAATCTGGCCGTCACGCTTCACATTCACTTCCACGCGGCGAGACAAGGCGTTGACCACGGAAATCCCTACGCCGTGCAAGCCACCGGAGAACTGATAGTTCTTGTTGGAAAACTTGCCGCCCGCGTGCAGACGACAAAGAATCAGCTCGACCGCTGGCACGCCCTCTTCCGGGTGGATATCCACCGGCATACCGCGACCATCGTCAATGACTTCGAGAGATTGATCGGCGTGAAGAATGACATCCACGCGCTTCGCGTGACCTGCCAGCGCTTCGTCCACGCTGTTATCAATAACTTCCTGACCAAGATGGTTGGGACGGGTGGTATCGGTATACATCCCCGGACGGCGGCGAACCGGCTCAAGCCCGGTGAGTACCTCTATGGCATCAGCGTTATAGGATTGCGTCATGGTGTGTTCGTAGATAATGACCGCTTCGTTTCCCCGTTGGCTCAATGGAGCCCAAGGAAATCGACAATCTGTGTGAAATGATTCTCAAAGCCCACAAATGCATGGTTACCGCCCTCTTCAACCGTCTGACGACATGCGTCGTAATACGCCACGGCCTGGCGGTAATCCAGCACTTCGTCCCCTGTCTGTTGCAGCAACCAGATTAAATCCGGCGCGTCCAGCGGGTCGACTTGCATCACTTTGAGCTCGTAAATATGGCGAGACTCTAGCACATATTGCTCCCCGGTGTAGGGGTTCTCGTTGTTACCGAGGAACTCCGCCAGCAATTCAAACGGGCGAACGGCAGGATTCACCACCACCGCTGGCAGCGTAAAACACTGAGATAACCAGGTTGCGTAGTAGCCCCCCAGCGACGAACCGACAATACCCAGCGGTTGCCCGCCATGCTGCATCACTAACGATTCCAGCAATTCTGCTGCCTGCGCAGGGTAAGCGGGCAACTGGGGAACGACAACGTCGATATCAGGGTGATATTCAGCCAGCCAATGACGCAACTGCGTTGCTTTCGCAGAACGCGGCGAGCTGTTAAAACCATGCAAATAAAGAAGCGTGGCCATCAGTATCCTTCTGACGCGGTATCCGGATTGAACCGCGTGCTTTGCAAACGACAGACCTCAGTTTGCAGGCTTCCGTCCGGGTACAGATCCAGCCAGCGCCAGCCAGGCGCGATTGTGTCGAGAGTGAAGTTGGCACAATGCGGTTTAAACTGCACACAGGTTGATGGCGTCGCTAACAGGCGACGGCCATTCCAGTCGAGGTCCAGCTCCTGGTGAATATGTCCACATAACAGGTAGCGGACATGAGGGAAACGCGCCAGCACGTTATCCAGCTCTGCGGCATTGCGCAGGCTGTGTTGATCCAACCAGCTACATCCTGAAGGCAGCGGGTGATGATGTAACAATAGCAGCGTATGACGTTCAGGGCTGGCACTCAGTTTTTTTTCCAGCCAGTCGAGCTGAAATTCACTCAGTTCACCGTGTGGAACGCCAAACACCTGGCTATCAAGCAGGAGAATTTGCCAGTTATCGCCAGTGATTACCCGTTTGGAGGAGGAAATTCCTGCTTCCTGCAGTGCGGTATACATCGCCGGTTGAAAATCATGATTGCCTGGTAGCCAGACACAAGGCGCGCCAAATCTTGCGATGCCCTCAGCAAAATGCTGATAAGCCGCAGCGGTCTGATCCTGCGCCAGGTCGCCCGTGGCGACAATCAAATCACACTCACGCTGCTGGGCCTGAATGGCATCCAGTACGGCCTGATAGCTTTCCCAGGTATTCACACCTAACAGCGTTTCATGTTTTTCGGCAAACAGGTGAGTGTCAGTAATTTGTAATATCCTGACTCTGGCCCCACCAGCCAGAGGAAGGTTTAACAGGCTTTCCAAATGGTGTCCTTAGGTTTCACTACGCTAACAAACCGGAATCGCCATTGCTCCATGTGCTAAACAGTAACGTAGCCAGTCGGCCAGAAACTGATTAATTTGATGCTTTTCGTCGCGTTGATGCAACTTTTTATTCGGGTAATCATAACGCGCTTTAAAACGAAAGATCTGCTGACTCGAACACACTTCGGCTACCATCGCGTCGTGATACAGACGCACTGTCATTGACGGCAGGCTCCAGTAACTCACCGCGGGCAGGGTCTGTTCGATTTCCACAAGCGTAGTGTAGCGGGTGGATTCGACAATCGTTAACCGGTATTGCGCATTCGCCACCTGATAGCTCACTGTTTCGCCTGTCTCGTCGTTACGCGGCAGCAGGCGGCGGAGCTGTGCGAAATTGGTCTCGCACAGGCGCATCATTTCAGGGAAGTCAGGTGTATAACGCTTCATTTTTTCCACTCGTTTCGTAAGCTCTCATAATGCAGTTGCAGCCATTGCAGGGCGATGACAGACGCTGCGTTGTCGATTTTCCCCTCTTCTACTAACTGATAAGCCCGTTCCCGGCTCACCACATGAACACGAATATCTTCGTTTTCATCCACCAGGCCGTGAATACCTTCGGCCTGCGTGGCATCCACTTCGCCAACCAACAAGGATAAGCGCTCGCTGGTGCCCCCTGGGCTTGCCAGATAGCTCAACATCTTCTTCACGCGCCCCACGTTCAGCCCGGCTTCTTCTACCGCCTCGCGTCGAACGACATCTTCAACAGACTCGCCCTCTTCGATCATGCCTGCGACCATCTCGAGCAACCACGGGCTTTCGCTGGTATCAAACGCGGCAATACGAATCTGTTCGACCAACACCACTTCATCCCTTACTGGGTCAAAGGGTAGCAAGACTGCGGCATGGCCGCGTTCAAAAATTTCACGACGTACCTCACCGCTCATCTCACCGTTGAACAAACGGTGACGAAAACGGTAGAGATCGAGCGAAAAAAAACCGCGATAGAGCGTTTCCCGTGCAATAATTTCTACATCGTTTTTTGTGAAAGTCACAGCAGAGGTTTCTGGCTTACTCATGCGGATATCCTGTTATTAATTAATGTTGATTTTGTGGTTTTCAAGCCTGTTTGACTGCCGTTTCAACTGCCATGTGATAGATTGGGGCAAATTTACGTCGGATGGCACTTTACGCCAACCTTCAGCGGTGGCGCTCTCTGTTAGAATCGGCGAATATTTCTGAATTTAGATCAGCGCTATTCATGCTTCACAACAAGGAATGCAAATGAAGAAATTGCTCCCCATTCTTATCGGCCTGAGCCTGACAGGTTTCAGCGCTATGAGCCAGGCAGAAAACCTGTTGCAGGTTTATCAGCAGGCGCGTTTAAGCAACCCCGATCTGCGTAAATCCGCCGCCGATCGTGATGCAGCTTTCGAGAAAATTAACGAAGCGCGCAGCCCGTTACTGCCACAGCTGGGTTTGGGTGCGGATTACACCTACAGCAATGGCTACCGCGACAGCAATGGTGTGAACTCCAATGCCACCAGCGGCTCCCTGCAGCTTACGCAAACCTTGTTTGATATGTCTAAATGGCGTGCGTTGACGTTACAGGAAAAATCCGCGGGCATCCAGGATGTGACGTACCAGACCGACCAGCAAACGCTCATTTTAAATACCGCTACCGCTTATTTTAACGTATTAAGCGCGATTGACTCGCTCTCTTATACCGAAGCGCAAAAACAGGCTATCTACCGTCAGTTGGACCAAACAACCCAGCGTTTTAATGTGGGTCTGGTGGCTATTACTGATGTACAGAACGCCCGTTCACAGTATGACACGGTACTGGCTAACGAAGTGACCGCCCGTAACAACCTCGACAATGCCGTCGAGTCACTGCGTCAGGTCACCGGTAACTACTATCCGCAACTGGCATCCCTGAATGTTGATGGTTTCAAAACAGACAAACCGCAGGCGGTGAACGCACTGCTGAAAGACGCGGAAAGTCGCAACCTGACGTTGTTGCAGGCACGTTTGAGTCAGGATCTGGCTCGTGAGCAGATTCGCCAGGCGCAAGACGGTCACCTGCCTACGTTGGATTTGACCGCGTCCACCGCAGTATCAAATACGTCTTACAGCGGCTCCCGCACAAACAGCGCCCGGTATGACGACAGCAAAATTGGCCAGAATAAAGTGGGTCTGAGCTTCTCCCTGCCGCTGTATCAGGGCGGGATGGTGAATTCACAGGTGAAACAGGCACAGTACAACTTTGTTGGCGCAAGCGAGCAACTCGAAAGCGCGCACCGCAGCGTCGTGCAGACTGTCCGTTCCTCCTACAATAATGTGAATGCCTCCATCAGCAGCATCAACGCATATAAACAAGCCGTTGTTTCTGCACAAAGCTCACTGGATGCGATGGAAGCAGGTTACTCCGTGGGTACGCGTACCATTGTGGACGTACTGGACGCAACTACCACGCTGTATAACGCGAAGCAGCAGCTCTCCAGCGCGCGCTATAACTACCTGATTAACCAGTTGAATATCAAATCTGCTCTCGGCACACTGAATGAACAGGATCTGCTGGCGCTGAACAACACACTGGGTAAACCTGTCTCAACCTCGCCGGAAAATGTCGCCCCGGAAAACCCGGAGCAAGAAGCTCGCGTTGAGAAGATGGCAAACGGACAAGCGTCGCAGGCACAGCCAGCCAGCGTACGCAAAACAACGCGTTAATTCGTTTTTCCCGCATTATCGTTACGGGGGCACTTAGCCCCCGTATTTACGTAAGGCAACGTAAAGATCCCCCCTGCTGACCCGCAGCCTGCTTCATTTTCAGACACTCATCCACTATCCTGACCTTTTATTAATACCTGTGGGTCTCGGAAGACAAATATGAAACGGACAAAGAATATTAATCATGCGATGTTTCGCAAAAGCTGGGGCGCTCGTCACCTGACGCCCGTGGCGCTGGCCGTGACTGCCGTCTTTATGTTGGCAGGGTGCGAACAAAACGATGAAACGGTAAAAATGTATCAGAATGCCGATGACTGCTCTTCGGCAAACCCGGGCAAAAGCGCCGAATGCAAAACCACCTATGACAACGCGCTGAAAGAAGCAGCACGTACCGCGCCGAAATACGCATCTCGCGAAGACTGTGTGGCTGAATTTGGCGAAGGCCAGTGTCAGCAAGCACCAGCTCAGGCTGGCGTGGCGACGGAAAACCAGGCGCAGGCACAACAGTCTGGCGGTAGCTTCTGGATGCCGCTAATGGCGGGTTACATGATGGGCCGCCTGATGGGTGGCGGCGCGGGTTATGCCCAGCAGCCGCTGTTCAGCTCCAAAAACCCGGCCAGCCCGGCCTATGGCCAGTACACCGATGCCAGCGGCAAAAGTTACGGCGCTGCCCAGCCAGGGCGTAGTGCAACAGTTTCGAAAACCGCGATGGCGCCAAAACCGGCCACCACCACCACCGTCACACGTGGCGGCTTTGGCGAGTCGGTGGCCAAACAGGCTTCAATGCAGCGTAGCGCCAGCGGCACCTCAACCCGTTCAATGGGCGGCTGATGACCATGGAAAGAATAACTATTGCCGAACGGCCCGACTGGCGCGAGAAAGCCACCGAGTATGGTTTCAACTTTCACACCATGTACGGCGAACCATACTGGTGTGAAGACGCCTACTATAAACTGACGCTCGCCCAGGTCGAGAAACTGGAAGATGTTACCGCCGAGCTCCATCAGATGTGTCTGCAGGTTGTGGACAAGGTTATCGCCAGTGACGAATTGCTGGCGAAATTCCGCATTCCCAGGCACACATGGGGCTTTGTGCGCCAGTCGTGGAAAACCGGACAGCCGTCGCTTTATTCACGCCTGGATCTGGCATGGGATGGTACCGGCGAACCTAAGCTGCTGGAAAATAATGCCGATACGCCAACCTCACTGTATGAAGCGGCATTTTTTCAGTGGATTTGGCTGGAAGATCAGATAGCGGCGGGCAAACTGCCGGAAAGCTGCGATCAATTCAACAGCCTGCAGGAAAAACTGATTGAGCGTTTTGCCGCGCTACGCGAGCAATATGGCTTTAACCTGCTACATTTCGCTTGCTGTCGCGATACCGTCGAAGACCGCGGTACCGTGCAATACCTGCAAGACTGCGCCGCCGAAGCCGATGTGGCCAGCGAGTTTCTTTATATCGAAGATATCGGCCTCGGGGAAAAAGGACAGTTTACCGATCTGCAGGATCACGTGATCAGTAATCTGTTTAAGCTGTATCCGTGGGAGTATATGCTGCGCGAAGTTTTCTCAACCAAGCTGGAAGATGCGGGCGTACGCTGGCTGGAACCCGCATGGAAGAGCATCATTTCGAACAAAGCACTCCTGCCAATGCTGTGGGAGATGTTCCCGAACCATCCGAATCTGTTGCCCGCCTGGTTTGCCGAAGACGCGCATCCGGAAATGGACAAATACGTGCTTAAGCCTATCTTCTCTCGCGAAGGGGCGAATGTGTCCATCATCGAAAATGGCAAAACGGTTGAAAAAGTCGAAGGTCCATACGGTGAAGAAGGAATGATCGTCCAGCAGTTCTGCCAGTTACCCAGATATGGCGACAGCTATATGCTGATTGGCAGTTGGCTTATCAACGATCAACCCGCAGGTATTGGCATTCGTGAAGACCGGGCGTTGATCACTCAGGATCTGTCGCGCTTCTATCCGCATGTCTTTGTTGAATAATGTGCATCCAGAAGCCCTGGGCGCACTTACCCGGGGCTCCTGAGCCGTCGCCCGGATAAGGCAACCGCCGCATTCGGGAATATCCCGGGTACGCATACTGTACGCTTACCCGGCAACAAAGCCTTAGCCTATCTGCACCGACAACATACTGAGGCTGCCCATCTCAAGACCGTCTACCGGAATCGAGATACTCTCCACCCCATCCCACGCCCCCAGCACATAGAGCAGCGGCAGGAAATGGTCCGGTGTCGGGTTAGAAAGTGAACCGCCTTCATGTTCCAGATAATTAACCAACGGATGTTGCTCGGTCGGCCCTTTCCACGTCAGGTTATCCTTCACAAATTCATTGAAAGCGGTCGCCCACGGATAAGGCGAGCTATCGCCATGCCAGCGTGCCGTGCGCAGGTTATGCACTACGTTACCGCTCGCCACCAGCATAATGCCTTCATCACGCAGTGCTGCCAGCTTACGCCCCACTTCCATATGCCATGCCGCCGGTTTGGTACTGTCGATACTCAACTGCACCATCGGAATATCGGCATTCGGATACATTTTGATCAACACGCCCCAGGAGCCGTGGTCAAAACCCCATGCTTCTTTATCCAGAGTAACCGGCACGGGTGATAACAGTTCAACCAGATGCCGGGCCAGCGCAGGTGAACCCGGAGCCGGGTAATGGGTGTCGTACAGCGCCTGAGGGAAACCGCCAAAGTCATGAATTGTCTGCGGCGCTTCCATCGCCGTTACCCCGGTACCACGCGTAAACCAGTGCGCTGAGACAACCACAATAGCTTTAGGACGCGGCAATGTTTCGCCAAGCCGAGCCCAGGCGCGGGTATAAACGTTATCTTCCAGAACATTCATCGGGCTGCCGTGGCCCAAAAACAGTGCTGGCATGCGAGGTGCAGACATGATGATATCCTTACTGAGTGTGTCATATTTGATGAACACACATTACGCTTATTCCCCGGGTGATGAACTCAGATTAGCATGATGAAGATATTCAGAATTTTTGAATGTAAGGATTGCGTAAAGGTAACGCAACGGCCTCGCTTTGGCATCCATTAATATTTAACATTAATGAGAAGCATTATCATAAGGAGAGAGAGATGTCAGCCCCACTGATTCTGACGTTACTTGCCGGCGCTGCCACCTTTATCGGCGCCTTTCTGGGGGTTCTTGGCCAGAAACCGTCAAACCGTGTACTGGCATTCTCGCTGGGATTTGCCGCCGGCATTATGCTGCTTATCTCCCTTATGGAGATGTTACCAGCCGCACTGGCAACTGAGGGCATGTCACCCATGCTGGGCTACGGGATGTTCGTCATTGGCCTGTTGGGCTATTTTGCTCTTGACCGTATGCTCCCCCATGCGCATCCGCAGGATTTAATGCAGAGCGCGTGTTCACAGCACCCTGCCTCCCGCAAAATTCAACGTACGGCGATCTTATTAACGCTGGGTATCAGCCTGCATAACTTTCCGGAGGGCATCGCCACCTTTGTGACAGCCAGTAACGACCTTGAACTGGGTTTCGGTATTGCCCTGGCGGTAGCCTTGCACAATATTCCAGAAGGCCTTGCGGTTGCCGGCCCGGTTTATGCGGCAACTGGTTCAAAGGGCACGGCAATTTTTTGGGCGGGGATTTCCGGGCTTGCAGAAATTCTTGGTGGGGTTCTGGCCTGGCTGATTCTGGGAAGTCTGGTCTCCCCGATGGTGATGGCGGCGGTCATGGCGGCGGTTGCCGGAATTATGGTCGCGCTCTCTGTCGATGAACTGATGCCGCTGGCAAAAGAGATCGACCCCAACAACAACCCAAGCTATGGCGTGCTTTGTGGGATGTCAGTGATGGGTCTTAGCCTGGTTGCGCTACAAACAATGGGATTGGGTTAATACATACAGGCGTTGCTCGCGCCTATTGAGCAACGCCGCTTCCGGAGGCCGCCTCAGCTTTCACCTGCTCTTGCTCCTTTGCTTGCATCGACTGGATGATCTTTAACGCGCGCTGGTATCCTTCCTGTTGCGCATCACGATCCTGGCGAAATGCCCTGCAATTACGTCGCAAGCACATGATATGTGCGAACATCACGAACACAACGACCAAAAAACCGCACCAGTAAATCAGCATATCCCTTCCTTATCCCGCTGGTTATGCGAGCCATTACGTCATGGATACCACTTTATAAGTAGCAAGCCGATGTCGCCATTAGCGAGATCAACAAAGCGGAGAAATGAGATATTTTCAGCAAGGGACTAACAAGGAAATAAAAAAATCCGAAGCAGGCGGTCCGGCTTCGGATTCTTTGCAAAGCATAGCTATCGCTTAGCTTGCTTTACGCTCATGCTCCAGACGATAGGCCACCAGATCTTCAATAGTGACAACGGCCATGTTGTGCTCGCGTGCAAACTTGATACATTCCGGCGCGCGCGCCATGGAGCCATCATCGTTCGTCAGTTCACACAGCACACCAGCCGGTTTGAACCCTGCCAGGGAGACAAGATCAATCGTCGCTTCGGTATGGCCACCGCGAGTCAACACGCCACCCTGCTGCGCACGCAGCGGGAAAACGTGGCCCGGACGATTCAGGTCAGAAGGTTTAGCGCCATCAGCAATGGCAGCACGCACGGTGGTAACACGGTCAGCCGCAGAAACCCCGGTAGTAACCCCTGTAGCGGCTTCGATGGTAACGGTAAAGCCGGTACCGTAAGCGCTGGTGTTGTTTTCAACCATCATCGGCAGATCAAGTTGTTTACGACGATCTTCGGTGATGCACAGGCAAACAATACCGCTACCGTGACGGATGGTCAGCGCCATCTGCTCAACGGTCATGGTTTCAGCAGCAAAAATCATATCGCCTTCATTCTCGCGATCTTCATCATCGAGAACCATCACACCGCGACCTTCGCGCAGTGCAGTTAAAGCATTTTCAATACGTTCGAATGGCGTGCCAAAAGAAGAAAGCAGCGTCTGATTCATGGTAAAAGACCTCAATAAAGTTATGGTTACCAGAATCAGGGCAGTCTTAGGAGTATAAAAAAATAACGCGAGCGGGCCTCCAGGCCCAACTGAATCGTTACTCTCTCCCATCCGGACTTTAACCGTCGGCCCCGGAATTACACCGGATCTGCTGACCTTTCGATTTTCATCAAAAGCGCTCGCGGGCTTTCAGCGTAGGCTGATTTACCGCCGGTGGGGAATTTCGCCCCGCCCTGAGAATAAGCGGGATAACTATAACGCTATTGATTACCTTCGGCAACGCGAAACCTTCAAACAAATCTGGTTTATCGTTATGGCATATCACACTACAATAATTGTCAGAACCTATCCGAACAGGGAACTTACAAATGATTGACCCGAAAAAAATTGAACAGATTGCGCGTCAGGTCCACGAATCGATGCCAAAAGGGATCCGCGAGTTCGGGGAAGATGTTGAGAAAAAAATCCGCCAGTCCCTGCAGGCGCAGTTGACCCGTCTTGACCTGGTCAGCCGCGAAGAGTTTGACGTACAGACGCAGGTACTGTTGCGCACGCGTGAAAAACTGGCACTGCTTGAGCAACGTCTTAACGAACTGGAAAACCGCAATGCCTCAGCAGAGGTGAAACCGGCCCCGGCGATCCCTCCAGTTGATTCGTCGGAGACGGGCGCGTAAGCTCACGCCAGCGTCCCTGAGTCTTTGCCCGCAAAGGGGTAATCAATAAAGTGTCCTTGATTACCCCTACAATATTCCGGTAGTCCCTCTGCCTTTTTGTTACTTCCCCATTCGTGATATTATTGCCTTCGATACTAAAGGCCTTATTTGCCTTTATTAAAAATAATAACCCAAGGAGAATATATGGATATTTTTCCTGAATACTACTCACCTTACTTTTTCTCCCTCACATTGGTGGCGCTTATAGGTATCGTGGAAATTGTCTCGCTGTTCTTTGGGAATGTTATTTCTGGCGTCATTGACTCACATTTAGGTGATTATGACGGAGTCGCTTCCGGCCATTTGAATCAATTTTTCCATTACCTTAATTTTGGTCGCGTTCCCGCGCTGGTTGTCCTTTGCCTTATCGCCGGGTGCTTCGGACTGTCTGGTATTTTTTTGCAGCATCTGAGCGTCACACTGCTGCAGACCCCGCTTCCCAACATAGCCCTTATCCCATTTTGCCTTATTTTCTCAGGTATTAGCACACACTACACCGGCAAGTTTTTGGGGCGCTGGTTACCGGGAGATGAAACCAGCGCAATCACAGAAGATGATTTTATTGGTGCCATGGCCATTATCACAGGTCACAGCGCGGCACCTCAACGCCCCTGCGAAGGAAAATTTAAAGATAAATTTGGACAGGTGCATTATTTACTTCTGGAACCTGAAGAGGGAAAAACCTTTAAACGCGGTGATAAGGTTCTCATTATTTGTCGGTTGTCCGCCAGCCGTTATTTGGCGGAGTTGAATCCCTGGCCAAATGAATTGTAAAAACAAAAGGAAATATTATGGAAAATCTATTGAGTCTATTTCCCTCATGGATGAGTTATGCTCTGGCAGTCGTTTTTATCCTGTTGGTCATTGGGATTATTTTTGCCCGATTATATCGCCGGGCCTCGGCTGAGCAAGCGTTTGTACGAACCGGTTTAGGCGGACAGAAAGTGGTAATGAGCGGCGGCGCGATTGTGATGCCCATTTTCCACGAAATTATTCCAATTAACATGAATACCCTTAAGCTCGAAGTAAGCCGTTCTACGGTTGACAGCCTGATCACTAAAGACCGTATGCGCGTTGATGTGGTTGTTGCCTTTTTCGTACGTGTAAAACCGTCGATTGAGGGGATTGCCACTGCCGCACAGACGTTGGGTCAGCGTACATTGTCGCCAGAAGATCTCCGTGTGTTAATTGAAGATAAATTCGTTGATGCCCTGCGTGCTACAGCCTCCCAGATGACCATGCATGAATTACAGGACACCCGCGAAAACTTCGTTCAGGGCGTACAAAACACCGTGGCGGAAGATCTTTCAAAAAACGGCCTGGAGCTGGAGAGCGTTTCGTTAACCAACTTCAACCAGACGGAAAAGGTGCATTTCAACCCGAATAACGCCTTTGATGCCGAAGGTCTCACCAAGCTGACGCAGGAAACTGAGCGCCGTCGTCGTGAGCGTAACGAAGTCGAGCAGGATGTGGAAGTGGCGGTACGTGAAAAGAACCGCGATGCCTTAGCACGCAAACTTGAGATTGAGCAGCAAGAAGCCTTTATGACGCTTGAGCAGGAGCAACAGGTGAAAACCCGCACCGCCGAGCAGAATGCCAAAATCGCCGCCTTCGAAGCAGAGCGTCATCGTGAAGCCGAGCAAACACGTATCCTTGCGGAACGGCAAATTCAGGAAAGTGAAATCGAGCGTGAGCAGGCGGTACGTTCCAGAAAAGTTGAGGCTGAGCGTGAAGTTCGCATTAAAGAGATCGAACAGCAGCAGGTGACGGAGATTGCCAACCAGACGAAATCCATCGCCATTGCGGCTAAGTCAGAACTTCAGTCACAGGCGGAAGCAAAGGCCAATGACGCACTGGCGCAAGCCGTCCGTGCTCAGCAAAACGTAGAAACCACGCGGCAGACCGCCGAAGCCGATCGAGCCAAACAGGTTGCGCTGATTGCTGCCGCTCAGGACGCGGAAACCAAAGCAGTTGAGCTGACAGTGCGCGCCAAAGCCGAGAAAGAAGCGGCCGAATTGCAGGCCGCAGCCATCGTAGAACTGGCGGAAGCAACGCGCAAAAAAGGGCTGGCGGAAGCCGAAGCGCAGCGCGCGCTAAACGATGCGATTAACGTACTTTCCAACGAACAAACCAGCCTCAAATTCAAACTGGCGCTTCTGCAAGCACTGCCTGCTGTTATCGAAAAATCCGTTGAGCCGATGAAGTCTATCGACGGAATCAAGATCATTCAGGTGGATGGGCTGAATCGTGGTGGCGCGACTGGCGAAGTGAGCGCGGGAACCGCCAGCGGCGGGAACCTTGCGGAACAAGCGCTCTCTGCCGCCCTCGCCTACCGAACCCAGGCGCCGTTGATTGATTCGCTGCTTAATGAGATTGGCATTTCCGGTGGCTCGCTGGCCGCCATGGCAACGCCGTTAAATGCATCACCAGCGGTCGGGCCAAATGAAGAAATCGCGGTCACAACGATAAAAGAAGAAACGGTAAAAGAGGAATAGTTTCTTCCCGCCTTATGTAACCTCATCCCCGGCCCATAAAGCCGGGGATTTTTTATTCTGAACGCGTTTTTTCAGTGCGTAATGTTCGGAACGGGCCATTTTGCATGAACGATCCAGTAATAAAACATCCGAGGGGAAAAGCTCTTGTCCCTGTCGAGACACTCACCAACAATCGCGGGGTCAGCAAGGGGCTGAAACGGAAAAGCCCCTCGTGAGAAAGGGGCTTTAATAGGGAAAGGGTTATGATGAAGCACATCATCATACTGATTGTTCTGTTAACGATAAGTTTCGCAGCTTACTAACAGCCAATCAGAGGGGGAGAAATCCCCTCTCACCCTTGTTCCTTTAATTAGGTCGAAAAAGCAGCACCGTCAACAGCGAGGAGAGCGACATAACGAGATGTTCGATGCATCTCCCGCATTGCTTACTTCTCGCTGTCTTTCTGGATTTTCCTGATGATGTTGGTCGTCGAACAGCCATCTTCAAAGTTGAGTACCAGCACTTCACCGCCGTTGGCCCACACTTCTTCACTTCCGGCAATCTCTTCTGGCTTGTAATCCCCGCCCTTCACCAGCTTATCCGGCAGAACAGAGGCTATCAGACGCTGCGGCGTATCTTCTTCAAACGGCACCACCCAGTCCACGGCTTCCAGCGCACTCAGAACAATCATACGTTGCTCAAGCGGGTTTACCGGGCGCGAATCCCCTTTCAGACGTTTGGTGGATGCATCGCTATTCACTGCGACAATCAGACGATCGCCGAGCTTACGGGCATTCGCCAGATACGACACATGGCCCGCATGCAGGATGTCGAACACGCCATTGGTCATCACCACTTTTTCGCCACGTTTGCGTGCTGCAGCGACGGCGTCGCGCAGTTCTTCTTCGGTCATCACGCCAAAGCCCGTCTCCGAGCGTCCGCGCACTGCGTTTTCCAGTTCGATAGGTGAAACGGTAGAAGTCCCGAGTTTACCCACCACCACGCCCGCAGCCGCGTTTGCGAAGAAGCACGCTTCTTCCAGCGAATTACCTGCGGCAAGGGTAGCCGCCAGCACGCCAATGACCGTGTCACCCGCGCCGGTAACGTCATACACTTCCTGCGCCTGCGTCGGCATATGCAGTGGCGCTTTGCCCGGCTGTAGCAATGTCATTCCTTGCTCAGAACGGGTAACCAACAGCGCGGTCAGGTCGAAATCGGCAATCAACTTCATACCGCGTTCCACAATCTCGTCTTCGTCTTTACATTTGCCGACCACGGCTTCAAATTCGGAGAGATTCGGCGTCAACAGGGTCGCGCCACGGTAGCGTTCAAAATCGGTCCCTTTCGGGTCGATCAGTACCGGCACGCCTGCATCGCGCGCCAGCGCGATCATCTGCTGAACGCTTGTCAACGCCCCTTTGGCATAATCGGACAGTACCAGTGCGCCGATGCTGCTCAGCGCCTGATTAATACGCTCATGCAGCGGCTCAGGATCCACGCCATCAAAGCCTTCTTCGAAATCGAGACGAATCAGTTGCTGATTACGCGACAGTACGCGCAGCTTGGTAATGGTGGGATGAGTGGGAACAGAAACGAAGTCGCATTTCACGTTGACGTCCGCCAGCGCCTTGCTCAGTGCACGCGCCGCATCGTCAATACCGGTCAACCCGACCAGACGCGCGCCCGCGCCCAGAGAAGCGATGTTCATTGCCACGTTAGCCGCACCACCCGGACGCTCTTCAATGGTTTCGACCTTCACCACTGGCACCGGCGCTTCCGGTGAAATACGGCTGGTTGGACCATACCAGTAGCGATCCAGCATCACATCGCCTACGACCAGCACTCCCGCTTGATTAAACTCTGGCAGCGTTACTTTCATTCCTGTCTCCTGAGAGATACAAAATTTGCGCGCGATAATAGCACACTTACGCGTCCTCGCACGGCTCCACCAACCACTTGTTCCAGCAGGCTCGCACCATCGCGCGCTCAGCGACAAAACATGCCTCCGGTACATGACCCGGCAACTCCTGTAGCGCCAGATGGTGCAGCTCATCACGCAACGTTGTATAGGCGGTGGTAAGCGCCTGCGCTTCCTGCTCTTCCATAATGCCGTTTTGCGCCAGCCCTTCCAGAATGCGGACATTGTCCGACCAGCGCGTCAGTTTCGGTTTTGTATGGGCATAACGCAGCACCAGATACTGAGTGATAAATTCGATATCAGTGATACCGCCCTCATCGGCTTTGATATCAAAGCGATCTTTGTGCTTATTGCTCAAGTGGGCGCGCATTTTTTCGCGCATCTCGCGCACCTCGGTTTTTAACGTCGCGCCGTCACGTACGGTCATGGTGATATCGCGACGGATAGCATCAAATTGGGCGTTTAATTGCGGATCGCCATAGACCACGCGGGCGCGTACCAGCGCCTGGTGTTCCCACGTCCAGGCCTCAGTGCGCTGATAGTCGGCAAAGGATTCGGTTGACGTTACCAGCATTCCCGCCGCGCCGGACGGGCGCAAGCGTGCATCCACTTCATACAGAATGCCGGACGAAGTGCGCGTACTGAACAGATGCATCACACGCTGGGCAAGGCGCAGGTAAAACTGACGACCATCGATTTCGCGCTCGCCATCCGTCATCACATCCACCGGACAGTCATGAAGGAAAATCAGATCCAGATCGGAGCTATACCCCAGTTCCCAGCCGCCCAGTTTGCCGTAACCAACCACCGCAAAACCACGGCCTTCACGATCGCGTAAGTGTTTCGGTTGCCCGTAACGTGAAACCATCAGGTTCCACGCCTGCTGGACCACGGCTTCGATGATGGCTTCGGCAAGCCAGGTTAAGTGATCGCTCACTTTCATCACGGGGAGTGTGCCAGCGAGGTCTGCTGCCGCCACACGCAACAATTGCGCCTGTTTAAACTGGCGTAACGCCTCCAGTTGCTGCTCTTCATCATCATCCGGCACACGCAGCAGATACTGACGTAGTTCATCCCGGTAGGCATTCATCGCCGTGGGCTGATAAAGCGTATTTGGGTCGAGCAACTCATCCAGCAACAGCGGATAGCGCGCCAGCTTGCTCGCCACCATTGGCGAAGCGGCACAAAGTGAAATCAGATGCTTACGCGCACCGGGATATTCGCTGAGCAGTTCAAGGTACGTCGTACGCGTGACAATTCCCGTTAACAGCGGCGTCACGCGTGACAGCGGCACAGGGGCGTCCTCGCGGGAGCATACATCGCTCAATAGATGCGGCATCAGGTGATCGAGCACCTGGCGGCCTCGCGGGCCAATGGTGCGCTTATCCATCTCTTTGCGAAAATCAGCAATCATCGCCACCACACGGCGGCGATCATCGTCAGAAAGATGAGCCAGCACGGGCGTGCTATCATCTTCCTGGAACGCATCCTGCCACAATTCCCCCCATTGCCCCGAGAGCGCATCCCCCTGATCTTCGGCTTCATCATCGCCAATCAGGGTGTTGAATATGCCTCGTACGGCGGACATTTGCTTTTCCAGCTCAGCGGTCAGCATTTCCCAGTCGGGCACACGCATTCCCCAGGCCAGACGCGCCCGATTGAGTTCATCTGACGGCAGCGTCTGCGTTTGCTCATCATTAATGCTTTGCAACAGGTTTTCCAGGCGACGCAGATACAAATAGGCCGTGCGCAGCGCCGGTGCGTCGCCTGGCGGCAACAACCCCAGCTTATCGATAGCCTCCAGCGTCGGTAACAGTGCGCGGGACTGCAGCGAGGGCTCACGCCCACCGCGTATTAACTGGAACACCTGAACGATAAATTCAATCTCACGGATGCCGCCCGCCCCCAGCTTGATATTATCTTTCAGACCACGGCGACGCACTTCACGGGCAATCATCCCTTTCATATTGCGCAGAGACTGAATAACGCTGAAATCGATATAGCGACGGAAAACGAACGGCCGCAGCATCGCCCGCAATTCACTGGCGTAAGCATCGTCCTTATCGCCCATAATGCGCGCTTTCACCATCGCATAACGTTCCCAGTCACGCCCCTGCTCCTGATAATAATCTTCCAGCGCGGCAAAACTCAGTACCAGCGGACCACTGTCGCCAAACGGGCGCAGACGCATGTCTACGCGATAGACAAAGCCATCCTGCGTCGGCTGGTCGAGCACTTTGATCAGACGCTGTCCCAGACGAGTAAAGAACTGGGCGTTATCGAGTTCTCGACGCCCGCCGCGCGTTGAGCCGTTTTCCGGCCAGGCAAAAATCAGATCGATATCGGATGAAAAGTTGAGCTCCCCGCCGCCCAGCTTGCCCATGCCGAGGATCAGCAACGGCTGCGGTTCCCCCTGCTGATTGCACGGCGTTCCCCACTCGCGGCAGCAGGCATCATAGAGCCAGTCACGTGCAGCGACGATCAGGGTCTCCGCCAGTACGCTTAACTGCTGCAACGTCTCCTCTTCGGCCACCAGCGCCAGCGACTGCGCCCAGGCAATGCGCACCATCCTGTGACGTCGGAACAGACGCAGCGCACGCATTAATGATGCCTCATCTGCCACGCTCTCCAGCGATTCGCGAAGAGTTTGCGCATACTGCTTCCACTCGTCCGCCTGTGGCGGCGCACTTTCCAGTTCGGCCAGCCAGTCGGGATGCGCGGCAAGACTATCCTGCACGAAATCGCTGAAAGTAAGCACTAACTGCGCTTGTTCACTAAGCGGCGTTTCGCTGAACGACGCAGGCAAGCGGGCCTGTACAGTTTGCCAGTGCTGCTGGAGCTGTGGAGAGTGCGGCATCATCGATGGGTATCCTTGACCGGGTTAGCGTTGTCCACTGTGCAGCCAGAAGGGCTGCTGACAGATTGCTTCGTTACGGAAATGTTCGATCTCAATACGCTGGCGCGTCTCAATGGCGTGGAGCAATCCTTGCCAGTTTTCCAGCCAGGCATTGGCCTGTACTGCGTCGTAATAGCCAGCAAGCAACAGCACACTGTCTATTTCTCGTGCCAGACGCGGCAACTGGTCGCGATAACTGTCGCCCAGCGGATGCGCGAACGTACTTTTGAGTTCGGCGGCGCAGCGGGACAAATGGGTATCGGCAAAACGCTTGAAGGAGTCGGCAAATTTCGCCCGCGCTTTGTCATCCAGGAAGGTGCGCCAGCCCTGGGAAACCAGCCATTCTGTCAGCAACAGTTTCGCCGTTGCCGCCTCAGCGCTCCATGCGGCCGTCGCTGCGGAGACATCTGACGTCAGCGTCGCTTCCGCCTGGGTCAGCAAATCGCGCAGGCGAGCGCTCGCTTTGCGCGGCACAATGCCGCCGAACAACATGAGAGTATGACGAATGAGCGTAATCGCAGACTGGACATCCGCTTTTGCCCGGTTATCGCCGCGAACCCACAGTTCCTCATGATACTGCCATTGCGAAAGCCCCAGCTCCAGCGCGGCGGTAAAAGCCTGCTCCGTTGTGGCTTTCGCTTGAACCTTGAGTATTGGCGTCGGGCGACGATGGCGTTCGGCATTCCCCTGCGCCAGATGATAGCCGCGCGCCGCCTTACTCAGGCTTCCCTGACGCAGCCCTGAAAGCGTCACGAGCTGACGGGCCAGTTTGAGGATATCCGCCGGATCGCCGCTGAGCAGTTCAAGCTCAAGCTCGCAGATCGGTTCAGCCAGCTTGCCAGCTTTAATTTCCCCCAGGTCCAGCCCAATCTCAATACGGCTTTCCCCGGCATTAACCAGCCATTTCTCCCGATAAAAATCGGTGCTGAATAGCGGCTGTGCCTGCGTCTGGAGATCTTCTGGCAACACGCCGTCAGGCCAGACTTCCTGCGGGAAGCGAGCCAGGTCCAGCTCCGGCTTATCCAGCGCAATATTATATTCAGGGCGTTGATGTAACCCGCCGACCACGCGTCCGGCGATTTTCATCGTCATTTCGTACTGACCATCAAAGCCGCGTATACGCAGACCCATATCATGACGACGCAGCCAGTTATCCGCCGTTTCGTAATAGATGTTGAGTAACTGAGTGGGCGCTACGCGATCGTCGGTGAGCGAATGAAGATGGTTACGGAGCGTTTCAACGCTGTCGGGATGTACGTAAAATTTTAATTCGATTTCCTGAGCCATGGCTTTGCACTTATGGTTATGTCACATCAGTGAAAATTTCGGCGAACTAACGCGCCCGATGTTTGTCAGTAGATAGTATTTTGTGTCAGATTGCCATGCAATGCGCGATCTGATGGGTGTAAAAGTTCACTTATGCGCTTTGTTCGACCCGGATGATTCCGATTGATGCCGCCTGCCAGCTATCGTCAGACTGTTGGCACTGTTTTTATTCACGCTTAAAGATAATAACGACGCCTGATGCTTAAATTACGCCTGATTGGAATAACCTTATTTGCGCTTAGCGTTTCCACATTGGCTCACGCCGAAGAAAAACGTTACGTCTCTGATGAATTGAACACCTGGGTACGCAGTGGCCCGGGAGATAACTATCGCCTCGTGGGTACCGTAAACGCCGGCGAGGAAGTGGAACTGCTGCAAACCAATGAAGCGTCTAACTACGCTCAGGTTCGCGACAGCAGTGGCCGTACGGCCTGGATCCCGCTAAAAGAGCTCAATACTCAGCCCAGCCTGCGCACACGCGTGCCAGAACTGGAAAATCAGGTGAAAACCCTCACCGATAAGCTCAACAATATCGATAATACCTGGAACCAGCGCACGGCAGATATGCAGCAAAAAGTGGCCGGTAGCGATGGGGTCATTAACAGCCTGAAAGAAGAAAACCAGAAGCTTAAAAACGAGCTGATCGTGGCGCAGAAGAAAGTGAATGCCGCTAACCTCCAGCTCGATGACAAACAGCGCACCATCATCATGCAGTGGTTTATTTATGGCGGTGGCGTATTGGGCGCGGGCCTGTTCCTCGGTCTGGTGCTGCCGCATTTAATTCCGCGTCGTAAAAGCAAAGATCGCTGGATGAACTAAGCTGATTAGCCATCTTCTCTACACTTACGTATTATCTGTCGGCAAAAATAGAACCTGTCTTAATTCCGATAAGTCAGGTTTATGAAAAGTCACAGATGTGAGGAGTCAGGCGGCGTGAAGAGTTATCTGGTCGGTGGTGCAGTTCGCGATGCGTTGCTGGGTCTGTCGATCAAAGACAAAGATTGGGTGGTGGTTGGCGCCACGCCAGCAGAGATGCTTGACGCGGGTTACCAGCAGGTAGGCCGCGATTTTCCCGTGTTTCTCCATCCGCAAAGCCACGAAGAGTACGCGCTTGCCCGCACCGAACGAAAATCCGGTTTCGGTTATACCGGATTTTCCTGCTATGCCGCGCCAGATGTGACGCTTGAGCAAGATCTGCTGCGCCGCGACCTGACCGTCAATGCACTTGCGCAAGATGATGATGGCAACATTATCGATCCCTACGGCGGTCAGAGCGATTTGCATCACCGTTTGCTGCGCCATGTTTCCCCTGCATTTGCCGAAGATCCGTTGCGTGTTCTGCGCGTGGCGCGTTTTGCCGCTCGCTATGCGCATTTAAGTTTTCGCATTGCCGACGAAACTATGGCGCTTATGCGCGATATGACCGCCGCCGGTGAGCTGACGCATCTAACCCCTGAGCGTGTCTGGAAAGAGACGGAGAGCGCTCTCAAAACCCGTAATCCGCAGGTCTTTTTCCAGGTGTTGCGTGACTGCGGGGCGCTAAAAGTGCTGTTCCCTGAAGTGGACGCGCTGTTTGGCGTGCCCGCGCCGGCAAAATGGCATCCTGAAATAGATACCGGGCTCCATACCCTGATGACCGTGACCATGGCCGCCATGCTCAGCCCTGAGGTTGATGTGCGTTTTGCGACCCTGTGCCACGATCTGGGCAAAGGGTTGACGCCGCCAGAATTGTGGCCACGCCATCACGGGCATGGTCCGGCGGGCGTCAGGCTGGTCGAAGGCGTCTGTCAGCGTTTGCGCGTACCGAATGATATCCGCGATTTGGCAAGGCTGGTGGCAGAATTCCATGACCTGATCCATACCTTCCCGATCCTGCAACCAAAGACCATTATTAAATTGTTCGATTCGATTGATGCCTGGCGCAAGCCACAGCGGGTTGAGCAAATCGCCCTGACCAGCGAGGCCGACGTTCGCGGACGCGCGGGGTTTGAGGCGTGCGATTATCCGCAGGGACGCTTACTGCGTGAGGCCTGGGATGTCGCAAAAGCGGTCTCCAGCAAAGCGGTCGTTGAGGCAGGTTTCAAAGGCATTGAAGTGCGAGAAGAATTAACCCGTCGTCGCATTCAGGCCGTGACCGACTGGAAAGCACAACGCTGCCCTCAGCCAAAAGACTGAGGGCGCAGGTATACGCTAGATAAAGATGAAGTAAACCGCAGCGGCGACAATAAAGCGATAGATCGCGAAAGGGATAAACGAGATACGTTTGATCAACTCCAGGAAGGTTTTGATCGCAATAAGGGCGACGATGAAAGCCATCACAAAGCCGACGGCAAACATCGGGATATCGCCCACGGTCAAAAATTTCAGGCTCTTATACAAATCCAGTACTGTGGCTCCCATCATCATTGGCACCGCCAACAGGAACGAGAACTCCGAAGCCGCATAACGGCTTACGCCCATGAGCATACCACCTGAAATGGTCGCGCCAGAACGGGAGAACCCCGGCCAGAGCGCCAGGCACTGGAAGCAGCCAATCATAAATGCCTGGCGCAAGGTGATATCGTCCACCCCTTCTGCGCGCGGCACTTTCGGTTTGAGGCATTCAGCCGCTATCAGCAGCACCCCGCCCACCACCAGCGCATACATCACGTTAATGGGAGTAAAGAGAGATTTAATAGCATCGTGAAAAACCAGCCCCAGAACAACGGCAGGCACCATGCCCAGCAAGATATGAACGAGCGTCAGGCGCCCCGTGCCTGTGCCTTCATGCGGGGTACGGCCAAAGTGAATACCAATCAAACCAAACAGGCGACGCCAGAACATCACCACCACAGCCAAAATCGATCCTAACTGAATCACTACTTCAAAGGTTTTTGCGGTTTCTCCTTCAAAACCCAGCAAATGCCCCACAAGAATCATGTGGCCTGTACTGGAAACCGGTAAAAACTCCGTCAGTCCTTCGACAACACCCAATATTGCTGCCACCAGCAGCGAGTGCATATCGCTCATCAAATAAACCCCTAAACAGACATAAAAAACGGCTTACCACTGGGGAAGCCGCGTATGACCATGATATATGACCAGAAGACTAGCGCTTGGTTTAACAATTATGAATTTAAATAATTTTTTTCAGATTATTGCCACGCTCAATGATTACGCCGACATTGGCAGCCCGGGCGACGGCGCCTGGCTTACACAGTTTGATACGTACCCACGGAGAGTTAAAACGAGCCAGCAGTAACTCTGCGACCTCTTCGGCGACACGTTCTACCAGGGCAAAACGGCTTCCTTCGACGTGCGCAATGACGGTCTCTGCAATGTCCGCATAGCTCAGACAATCATTCACATCGTCACTCTTCGCCGCCTGACAGTTATCCCATGCCATTTCGATATCGAACACCAGCTTTTGTTCAATCGTCTGCTCCCAGTCATACACACCGATGGTGGTGATTACCGAAAGTTGCTCTATAAATACAATGTCCATCACGCCCCACCTGCTTTTTGGCTAACCTGGATACCACTTTCCATAATTTATGCGTATTATCCACTGATGCAGATAATAAAACGACATTTTCACAATGGAACAGCGTTATGAGTGCAATCGCGCCTGGAATGATCATCCTCGCGTATCTTTGCGGCTCAATATCCAGCGCCATTCTGGTCTGCCGCATCGCTGGTCTGCCTGACCCACGTGAGAGTGGTTCTGGCAACCCAGGGGCGACCAACGTATTACGAATTGGCGGCAAAGGAGCAGCCGTAACGGTACTGATTTTTGATGTGCTAAAAGGCATGCTGCCGGTCTGGGGAGCCTATGCGCTTGGCATTACCCCCTTCTGGCTTGGCCTTATTGCTATTGCCGCCTGCCTTGGGCATATCTGGCCTGTTTTTTTCCATTTCCAGGGCGGCAAGGGCGTTGCTACCGCCTTCGGCGCGATTGCGCCCATTGGCTGGGATTTAACCGGCGTGATGGCGGGTACCTGGCTGCTGACCGTCCTGCTTAGCGGCTACTCGTCGTTAGGCGCGATTGTCAGCGCCCTGATTGCGCCATTCTATGTCTGGTGGTTTAAACCCCAGTTTACCTTTCCGGTCGCCATGCTCTCCTGCCTGATCCTGATACGTCACCATGACAATATTCAGCGGTTGTGGCGTCGTCAGGAGACAAAAATCTGGCACAAGCTAAAGAAAAAAAAGTAGACACCATCCGCCCGGATAAAAAGTAGCGTAACCGGGAAAACGACCGGTTCATCCCCCAGATGGCCTGAATGGACTGAATTCTGCCGTTACGCCTGTATCGCATCAGGCGTAACGTCGCGCTAAGCCACGTCCCGCGCCCCTCCCCCATATCCTGATGATGTCGTCTATCCTTAACGCTCGATTAACTTTTTGAGCCAGGGGGCAATACAGTGACAAAAATGACCAGTGATTTTTTCATTGAGAGCCTGAAAGCCTGGGGTGTCAGCCGAATTTATGGCTACCCCGGTGATGGCATCAACGGTGTGCTCGGTGCGCTGCAACGCGCGAACAAAGCGGGCAATGGCATTGAGTTTATTCAGGTACGCCATGAAGAAATGGCGGCGTTTATGGCAGCAGGACATGCCAAATTCACCGGCGAGTTGGGCGTGTGTCTCTCGACCGGAGGCCCTGGCGCCACCCATCTGCTGACCGGCCTGTATGACGCGAAAATGGACCATGCTCCGGTGCTGGCCATCGCCGGTCAGGCAGAAGCTACCGCTCGCGGCGCCAGTTATCAGCAAGAGTTAAACCTCGATCGTGTTTTCGCTGATGTGGCGAACTTTGTACAAGAAGCCGCCTCGCCCAGCCAGGTTCGCCATCTGGTTGATCGTGGAATTCGCATCGCCGTGGCGCAAAATGGTGTAACGGTACTGATCTTGCCGAAGGATATTCAGGACGAGCCCTGGCAGGCGCCGCCGCATACCCATGGTTTCACCCACTCAGGAGCGGGATATCAGCGTCCGAAAATGGCGCCTTATGAGGCAGACCTGCAACGTGCAGCGGATATTCTTAATAGCGGAAAGAAAGTCGCTATCCTGGTCGGGGCAGGCGCACGCGGCGCGGCGCTCGAAGTGGTGCAACTGGCCAATCTACTCAGTGCTGGCGTGGCAAAAGCGCTCCTCGGCAAAGATGTACTACCGGATGACGCGCCTTTTGTCACCGGCGCAATCGGTCTGCTGGGTACGAAACCGTCTTACGACATGATGATGAATTGCGACACGCTGCTGATGATCGGCACCGGTTTTCCGTGGACGGAATTCCTGCCGAAAGAGGGGCAGGCACGCGCTGTGCAAGTCGATATCGATCCGGCAATGCTGGGGCTCCGCTATCCGGTTGAAGTCAATCTTCATGGCGATGCAGCGGAAACCCTGCGCGCACTGCTGCCGCTGTTAACCCATAAAACGGACCGTAGCTGGCAAGAGGAAATTGCCAGAGGGGTGAAATCATGGTGGGAGACCCTTGAGGAACGAGCGATGGCCGACGCCAAACCGGTTAACCCGCAACGCGTCGTCTGGGAAATGTCACCGCTGCTGCCGGACGATGCCATCGTCACGTCCGATTCCGGCTCGTGTGCCAACTGGTTTGCACGCGATTATAAAGTGAAGCAGGGCCAACGCGCCTCACTGTCTGGCGGCCTTGCCTGTATGGGTGCCGCTGTACCTTACGCCATCGCCGCAAAATTTGCCTATCCGCAGAAAGTGGTGGTCGCGCTGGTCGGGGATGGTGCCATGCAAATGAACAACATGGCAGAACTGATCACCATTCAGAAATACTGGCAAGGCTGGAGCGATCCGCGTCTGATCATTTGCGTCTTCAATAATCAGGACCTTAACCAGGTGACCTGGGAGCAACGCGTGATGGAGGGCAATCCACGGTTTGAGGCAACCCAGGATATTCCCGATGTGGGTTATGCCCGCTTCGCGCAATCGCTGGGGCTCAAGGGTATTTTCGTTAATGATCCACAGCAGTTACCGCTTGCCTGGCAGCAAGCATTATCAGCAGAACGCCCTGTCGTGCTTGAAGTTAAAACCGATCCGGAGGTGGTGCCGCTACCGCCGCATATCACCCTGAAACAGGCAAAAGCCTTTATGGCCTCAATGGCCAAAGGGGATCGCTCTGCCGGGAAAATTTTCGCCGATACAGCAAACCAGTTGATGAGTGAAATATTGCCGGGCAAAAAATCGTAGCGACAAAAAACAGGCCGGGGGTGTCAGAAGCCCGGCCTGCCGGAGGGTTAGTGCGAAGGCAGCAATTCCGTTTTAATCCACCCGGTTTCACGCTTATCAAAATGTTGATAAGCGGATACCACATCTGACAATGGCTCCACCTGAGTCAGCACCTGGGTGGGGTCGATAGCCCCCACGCGCACCAGTTCCAGCAGGTGCGGAATAATCGCGTGGTGATTACAGTTACCCATTTTCATGGTCAGATTCTTATTCATCGCCATCCCAATGGGAAAGGTCTGCGCGGCGGGAGGGTAAACGCCGATAATGCTCAGTGTCCCCGCTTTTTTCAGCCCCTGAATCGCCCATTCCAGCGCCTGGCTCGGCGCATCGCCCGGAACCCAGTTATTGTCCTGGACATGCTGATGCTCCGCATTGTCCGGCGCCACCTGTTGCACTTCCTGACGGTATTGCTCTGCTTTCTGTTCGGCTTGCTGAGCCGCCGGGCCATGGTGAGCGTGCTCGCTATCAACACCAACGGCGTCAATAGCAATATCAACACCCAGCCCACCGGTGAGTAATGCAATGGCTTCCAGCGGATCTTCTTTATCGAAATTGACGGTAAAGGCCCCCTGTCGGCGCGCCATCGCCAGTCTGTCATCATGTGAATCGACGGCAATGACACGTCCGGCGCCCATCAACAGTGCGCTGGCAATCGTAAACTGACCAACTGGCCCGCAGCCAAACACCGCCACCGTGTCGCCGCGCGTAATGTCTGCTATCTCCGCGCCAAACCAGCCCGTCGGAAAGATATCGCTGACAAGAATCGCCTGTTCATCACTGACCTCCTGCGGGACTTTTACCAGCGTATTAGAGGCAAAGGGTATACGCGCCTTTTCTGCCTGTAAGCCGTTGACAGGACCGGTCGCTTGCGGGCCGCCAAAGAAACAGGTACCGGCCTGTGGGCCGTTCGGATTGGCATTATCACACTGCGCGGTGTTACCGCTGCGACAGGGAGGGCAGTAGCCACAAGAGAGCGTCGAGCAAACCACCACCCGATCGCCGACATCAAAATTACGCACCTGGTCGCCCAGTTGCTCAATAATGCCGACGCCTTCATGGCCGAGGATGGTGCCCGCTTTCATATCGCTAAAGGTGCCACGGATAAAGTGCAGATCGGTACCGCAAATGGCCGAGGCTGTAAGACGAATAACAGCATCAGTGGGTTGTTCAATCTGTGGTTCGGCGACGTCATCAAGACGAATATCGCCAGTAGCGTGCCAGACGAGAGCTTTCATAATGTCTCCTCTTTCGGTGATGTAGAAGAGGCGTCATAACTGAACATCCCTGCCGGCTATGGCAGCCGATTTTGACTCGCAAAGGGGAAAGTATAGTCAGTGATCTGTGGAGATGCGGACGATAGCGGCAAGGAAATGGGAAGATAAAAAGAGGGAAACCAAACGATAACCCCGGTAAGCGTAGCCACCGGGGGAAGAGATTACGCAGCGGGTAATTCCGCCAGCGGCCAGCGCGGGCGCACAGTCACGCCAAGTCCGGCAACGCCACCGGCTTTCAGGCGCACCATCCCGGCGTAGGCAATCATTGCGCCATTATCAGTACAAAATTCCGGGCGAGCATAGAATACTTCACCACGGCGCTTTTTCATCATTTCAGCCAGTTTTGCGCGAAGCGTACGGTTTGCGCTAACGCCCCCCGCCATGACCAGACGGGTAAATCCGGTTTGGTCCAGCGCACGCTTACATTTGATCATTAGCGTATCGACCACCGCGTCTTCAAATGCACGCGCGATATCGGCGCGCGTTTGCTCATCCGGTTCATTTTCACGAATGGTATTTGCCGCGAAGGTTTTCAGACCAGAGAAGCTGAAATCAAGACCAGGTCTGTCCGTCATAGGACGCGGGAAAACGAAACGCCCTTCCGTCCCCTGTGACGCCAGTTTCGATAACATAGGGCCGCCGGGGTAATCAAGACCGAGCAATTTGGCCGTTTTGTCAAATGCCTCGCCGGCAGCGTCATCAATAGATTCGCCAAGCAACTGGTACTCGCCAATCCCCGTCACGCTAATCAGCTGAGTGTGGCCGCCGGAGACCAGCAGCGCCACAAACGGGTATTGCGGCGGATTATCTTCCAGCATCGGCGCCAGCAGGTGGCCTTCCATATGGTGAACCGGAATAGCCGGAACATCCCAGGCAAATGCCAGCGCCCGGCCGACTGTTGCGCCGACCAGCAGCGCGCCAACAAGACCAGGACCGGCGGTATAGGCAACCGCATCGATATCTTTTGCCATCAGCCCCGCCTCTTTCAGTGCCGCCTGAATCAACGGTACGGTTTTACGTACATGATCGCGGGAGGCCAGTTCAGGTACGACGCCGCCATAGTCGGCATGCAGTTTTACCTGACTATACAACTGGTTGGCTAACAGGCCGTTCTTATCGTCATAAATAGCGATGCCGGTTTCATCGCAGGATGTTTCAATTCCCAGTACACGCATGGCTGTTTTTTTACCTCGCTTCAATGCCGCGCAGTGTAGGATCAATGCCCCTTGTTGTAAACTTTACTCACTCCCTTGAAGGAGTTCGTGTATACTCCCCACCCTTACAAAAGTCCCTTTCAAAAAAGGCAGCGGTGCTTTACAAAGCAGCAACTGTTGAAGTAAAATTCCGCACCATTTTGAAATAAGCTGGCGTTGACGCCAGCGGCAAACCGAATTTATCAAAGGTGAGAGGCACATGCCGGTAATTAAAGTACGTGAAAACGAGCCGTTCGACGTAGCACTGCGTCGCTTCAAGCGTTCCTGCGAAAAAGCAGGTGTTCTGGCGGAAGTTCGTCGTCGTGAGTTCTATGAAAAACCGACTACCGAACGTAAGCGCGCTAAAGCTTCTGCTGTGAAACGTCACGCGAAGAAACTGGCTCGCGAAAACGCACGCCGCACTCGTCTGTACTAAGATTTTTGAGAGTTTAGCTCTCAATTTCAGACCGAGTTGTAGTTGTAAGGCCGTGCTTCCGAAAGGAATGCGCGGCTTATTTTCGTTTATGAATTGCTAAAAATGAATGGGGCATATGGCTGGACGAATCCCACGTGTTTTTATCAATGACCTGCTGGCTCGCACCGATATCATCGATGTGATCGATGCGCGGGTGAAATTGAAAAAGCAGGGCAAGAACTGGCACGCATGCTGTCCATTCCATAACGAAAAAAGTCCTTCCTTCACTGTAAACGGTGAAAAACAGTTTTATCACTGCTTCGGCTGTGGGGCGCACGGCAACGCGATCGACTTTCTCATGAACTACGACAAACTCGAGTTCGTGGAAACCGTCGAAGAACTGGCCGCCATGCATAACCTGGAAGTGCCCTATGAAGCAGGCAACGGGCCAAGTCAGATAGAGCGCCACCAGCGGCAAAGTCTCTATCAGTTGATGGATGGCCTGAGTGCGTTTTATCAGCAATCCCTGACGCAACCTGCGGCTGAACCGGCGCGCCAGTATCTGGAAAGACGCGGTTTAAGCAGCGATGTCATCGCCCGTTTTGCGATTGGTTACGCCCCTCCCGGCTGGGACAACGTGTTAAAGCGTTTTGGTGCAAACCAAGAAAATCGTCAATCTCTGATTGATGCGGGCATGCTGGTCACTAACGATCAGGGACGCAGTTATGATCGTTTTCGCGAAAGGGTAATGTTCCCTATCCGCGACAAGCGTGGTCGGGTAATGGGATTTGGTGGCCGAGTGTTGGGCAATGATACGCCCAAGTACCTCAACTCCCCGGAGACCGATATTTTCCATAAAGGCCGCCAGTTATACGGGCTTTATGAAGCGCAGCAGGACAATGATGAACCGCAGCGGCTTTTAGTCGTGGAAGGTTACATGGATGTGGTTGCGCTGGCGCAATATGGCATTAACTACGCCGTTGCGTCACTCGGCACCTCGACCACAGCAGACCATATTCAGCTGTTGTTTCGGGTAACGAAAAACGTCATTTGCTGTTATGACGGCGACCGCGCGGGCCGCGATGCCGCATGGCGTGCGCTGGAAACCGCATTGCCGTACATGAGCGACGGGCGTCAGCTACGCTTTATGTTCCTTCCGGACGGCGAAGACCCGGATACACTGGTCCGTCAGGAAGGTAAAGCCGCGTTTGAAGCGCGGATGGAGCAGGCGATGCCGCTCTCCACGTTTTTGTTTAACAGCTTACTGCCGCAGGCAGACTTGACCACCCCGGATGGGACAACGCAACTTGCCGCGCTGGCGCTGCCGTTGATTTCGCAGGTGCCGGGTGAAACGTTACGTATCCAGCTCAGGCAGTTACTGGGCAATAAAATTGGCATCTTCGACGACGCGCAGCTTGATCGTTTGATGCCAAAACAGGCGGAAAATGCCACGGCCCGGCCGGCGCCTCAGCTAAAACGCACAACCATGCGTATACTGATAGGATTGCTGGTCCAGAGCCCGGAACTCGCGCCGTTAGTGCCTCCGCTGGAGGGGCTGGATAAATCCAGAATGGCTGGGCTTGGCTTATTTACAGAACTGGTCAACACTTGTTTGTCACAGCCTGGATTAACCACAGGGCAGCTTCTGGAACAGTATCGCGGAACAAAAGAGGCCGCAACCCTTGAAAAACTGGCGATGTGGGACGATATAGCAGATAAAGACATTGCAGAAAAAACGTTCAACGACGCGCTCAATCATATGTTTGATTCGATGCTTGTACAGCGGCAAGAAGAGTTGATAGCTCGTGACCGCACCCATGGTTTAAGCAGCGAAGAACGCCGGGAGCTCTGGCAACTAAACCAGGAACTGGCGAAGAAATAAAAAGACAAAATCATTCAGGTTGTATCAAAGCGGCATGAGAACGCAGCTAACGCAGAGACAATGTGAAGGATGAAGTATTCAACGGCTTAAATGCCGATAATCGTTCGGGAAGCACCCGACAGCCGCATTGAAGGGCAGCGGCAAAAATATAAGTAAGCCCTCGTTAGACCAAGTTGGCGGTTTTTAATTTCGCTAACCGACACCAACCCTCTTGAATTAAGTGTGGATACCGTCTTATGGAGCAAAACCCGCAGTCACAGCTGAAACTTCTTGTCACCCGTGGTAAGGAGCAAGGCTATCTGACCTATGCCGAGGTCAATGACCATCTGCCGGAAGATATCGTCGACTCCGATCAGATCGAAGACATCATCCAAATGATCAACGACATGGGCATTCAGGTGATGGAAGAAGCACCGGATGCTGATGATCTGATGCTTGCTGAAAACACCGCGGACGAAGATGCTGCCGAAGCCGCCGCGCAGGTGCTTTCCAGCGTGGAATCTGAAATCGGTCGTACGACCGACCCGGTGCGCATGTACATGCGTGAAATGGGTACCGTTGAGCTGTTAACCCGTGAAGGCGAAATCGACATCGCCAAACGTATTGAAGACGGCATCAACCAGGTACAATGCTCCGTTGCTGAGTACCCGGAAGCCATCACCTATTTACTGGAACAATACGACCGTGTCGAAGCGGAACAGGCTCGCCTGTCCGATCTGATTACCGGTTTCGTCGATCCGAACGCTGAAGAAGATCTGGCGCCTACGGCGACCCATGTCGGTTCTGAGCTCTCTCAGGAAGACCTGGACGATGATGACGAAGAAGACGAAGACGAAGATGGCGATGACAGCAGCGATGATGACAACAGCATCGACCCTGAGCTGGCGCGTGAAAAATTTGCTGAGTTGCGTACTCAGTATGAAGTAACACGTGACACCATTAAGGCAAAAGGCCGCAGTCACGCAGCAGCGCAGGAAGAGATCTTAAAGCTATCCGAAGTCTTCAAACAGTTCCGTCTGGTACCGAAACAGTTTGATTACCTGGTAAACAGCATGCGCACCATGATGGACCGCGTACGCACCCAGGAACGCATTATCATGAAGCTGTGTGTTGAACAGTGCAAAATGCCGAAGAAAAACTTCATTACGCTGTTCACTGGCAACGAAACCAACGAAACCTGGTTCAATGCAGCCCTGGCAATGAACAAGCCGTGGTCTGAAAAATTGCATGAGGTCTCTGAGGACGTTCATCGCGGCCTGCAAAAACTGCAGCAGATTGAAGAAGAGACTGGCCTGACTATTGAGCAGGTGAAAGACATTAACCGTCGTATGTCCATCGGTGAAGCGAAAGCGCGCCGTGCGAAAAAAGAGATGGTTGAAGCGAACCTGCGTCTGGTTATTTCAATCGCCAAAAAATACACCAACCGTGGTCTGCAGTTCCTCGATCTGATTCAGGAAGGCAACATCGGTCTGATGAAAGCGGTAGATAAGTTTGAATACCGTCGCGGTTACAAGTTCTCCACCTATGCAACCTGGTGGATCCGTCAGGCAATCACCCGCTCTATCGCGGATCAGGCGCGCACCATTCGTATTCCGGTGCATATGATTGAGACCATTAACAAGCTCAACCGTATTTCCCGTCAGATGCTGCAAGAGATGGGCCGTGAACCGACGCCTGAAGAGCTGGCCGAGCGCATGCTGATGCCGGAAGACAAAATCCGTAAAGTGCTGAAAATCGCTAAAGAACCAATCTCCATGGAAACGCCAATTGGCGATGATGAAGATTCGCATCTGGGTGATTTCATCGAGGATACCACCCTTGAGCTGCCGCTGGACTCTGCCACCACCGAGAGCCTGCGTGCCGCCACCCACGACGTTCTGGCTGGCCTGACCGCCCGTGAAGCGAAAGTCTTGCGTATGCGTTTCGGTATCGATATGAATACCGACCACACGCTGGAAGAAGTGGGTAAACAGTTCGACGTTACCCGCGAACGTATCCGTCAGATCGAAGCGAAAGCGCTGCGTAAACTGCGCCACCCGAGTCGCTCTGAGGTTCTGCGTAGCTTCCTGGACGATTAATTCGCCTGCATTTCGCGTCTCGTCAGACGCCATCCTTCGGGATGGCGTTTTTTTTACCCGAATACATCAAAAGACCCAATTAGTTTACAATAACAATTATTTCATTTTCATCTAAATGAATTATTTACACGAATATATAAGCGATATTATGTTGATGGAATAAATGATAATCTTCGATGAAATATTAATTTATTAAGTACTTGTAATTATTAAAGAGAAATTGAGAATAAATGTTCTCAACTTTCAAAAAGGAGATATAAGGCATTTTCTTCTGCCGATATCATCATCCGGTTTATAGTACAAGCTATTAATTCTGGTATCACCAAACTCGTTGAGGTTGTGTATAAGTGCCGCTTGTGCTAAAAAGCAGGAAAATAAAAAAACAGTCCTCGACTTCGCAAGTTTCAAATGTACCCCATAAAAGCCACCCCACGGTGACAGGGTATTTTTTTGCATTTCTAAAAACGGCTGGCGGCTGAGTGGCGTATATCCCATCGGTTGCTGTGACGGTGCGCCTGTTAATGTGTTTTGGATACCGTCACGTAGAGATTACCAACAGGAAAAAAAGATGGATTTTAACTTGAAGACGGAAACAGAAGAGCAGACGCTGATTACCAGTGTTCGCAACACGTTGACGGAGCAAGGTGATGCCCTCCGCCATCTGGCAGAAGTAATCGATGCAGAAGAGTACAGTATCGCATTAAGATTGATTGTGGGCTGTAAAGGTCACGTGATTGTCTCTGGTATGGGTAAATCAGGGCATGTCGGACGTAAAATGTCTGCCACCCTCGCCTCAACCGGTACCCCAAGCTTTTTCATTCACCCGGCAGAAGCCTTCCACGGCGATTTGGGGATGATTACCCCCTACGACGTGCTGATCCTGATCTCTGCCAGCGGTGAAACCGATGAAGTCCTGAAACTGGTACCTTCATTAAAGAATTTTGGCAATAAAATCATTGCCATCACTAATAATGCGCACTCAACGCTGGCAAAACATGCGGATGCCACCCTTGAGCTGAACATGGCCAGTGAAACTTGCCCGAACAATCTGGCACCGACAACCTCCACGACGCTGACAATGGCGATTGGCGATGCACTGGCGATAGCTCTGATTCACAAGCGCCATTTCAAACCCGATGACTTTGCCCGTTATCATCCGGGTGGATCGCTGGGCCGCCGCCTGTTAACGCGCGCGGTGGATGTTATGCAAGCACACGTCCCCACAGTGGATGTGAATGCCTCTTTCCGCCAGATCATTCAGGAACTCACCAGCGGTTGCCAGGGTATGGTCGTGGTGAAAGAAAATGGAAAATTGGTCGGTATCATCACCGACGGCGACCTGCGTCGCTATATGGAAAGATGCGAAGAGTTCGTCAACGGCACAGCCGCAGACATGATGACACGCAATCCGATTACCATGCCGCAAGACACCATGATTATCGATGCAGAAGAGAAGATGACAAAACACCGCATTTCGACCCTGCTCATTACAGATAGCACTCAGGATGTAATTGGTTTGGTTAGAATTTTTGACTAAATCCACGCCTGTTTATACAGAAAAATAAGTCATCCCCTCAGCGGGTTCCGCCGGGGGGAATAACGTGAAAGTGACATGTCTACACACAAAGTAAAGTTGCTGGCTTCCTCGTTACGCGCGCGTACGGCCAAATTTAATCTTGCCTGGATCCAGCAGCACCTTGCTTGGATTGTTATTGGTGCCCCGATGGCGCTGCTCATCATCTATCTGGTGATCTTCAGTCAGCCTCGCTACATGAGCGAATCCAAGGTCGCGGTAAAACGCCCGAGTGATATCGAAGGCTCAAGCCTGAACGTGGGTTTGTTACTTGGCGCATCGAACCCTAGCTCCACAGAAGACTCGCTGTACCTGAAAGAGTACATCAACTCAGCAGATATGCTGAAAGCGCTTGATAAACAGCTCAATTTTCGTGAGGCATGGAGTAAAAGCGGGCTGGACTTTATTTATCATCTGCCTAAAGACACGACAACAGAGCAATTTTTGAATTATTACCGGGACCGTGTCTCAGTAGTATTCGATGATAAAACAGGCTTGCTGACAATTCAGACTCAGGGTTTTACCCCAGAGTTTTCACAGCAATTTAATAAAGCGGTCCTGAAAGAGTCAGAGCGTTTTATTAACGAACTCTCGCATAAAATCGCGCGTGACCAGCTGAATTTTGCCCAGGAAGAATTGCAGCAAGCACGCATTCGTCTTGATAAAAGCAAAGCAGAATTACTGACTTACCAGAATCAAAACAATATTCTCGACCCCGAAGCCTCTGCAACGGCCGCCACATCGCTGGTGATGACATTGCAGGGTAAGAAGGTTGAACTGGAAGCTGAGCAGCGCAATTTGCTGAGTTACCTGCGCGAAGATGCACCGCAGGTGATCAGCTTGCGTAACTCGATAAAAGCACTGCAGTCGCAGATTGACGCAGAGCAGAGCAAAATCACCGCGCCGGGCGATAAGAAACTCAACAGCATGGCGGCCGATTTTGACGAAATCAAAGCGCGTGTCACGTTTGATACCGAAATCTACACAATGGCAATCAAAGCCATTGAAAAAACACGCCTGGAAACGGCACGCAAGCTCAAAGTGTTGTCGGTAATCAGTTCACCACAGTTGCCGGAAGAGTCCAGCTTCCCGAGTAGTGGTTATCTATTGGCAAGCTGGCTGTTAGTGTGCTGCCTGCTGTTCGGCACCATCAAATTGCTGCTGGCTGTGATTGAAGATCACAAAGACTAATTTTGGACGCACAGTGAATTTTACAGAGTTGAACATGAAATTATTAAAATCGGCACTGCTCCTTCTGGTCTGCCAGGCGGCATACGCGGCAGGCCCGACAGGCATTACCGCCGATCCGAATTTGACAGGGGCTGCGCCCCTGCCGTCGATTATTTCCGGAAAAACGGAAGAAACGCAGGAAGCATCAGGTTTTGATAACACGCCGCCGCCGATTGCGGCAGCCCTCCCCAGCCGGATGTTTGGTGCACAGCTGTTTACCTCCATCAGTGCAGCATCGGGCGCGGGCCTGGGCTTCAACCCGGGTTATGTCATCGGCCTTGGTGATACCATCCAGATTCGCCTGTGGGGCGCATTCCAGTATGACGGCGCGCTGACCGTTGACCCGAAAGGTAATATTTTCCTGCCCAATATTGGCCCGCTGAAAGTCTCCGGCATGACCAACGCGCAGTTGAACAATACGGTTACCAACAAGATCAAAGAAGTCTACACATCAAACGTCAACGTCTATGCCTCTCTGCTGCAGGCCCAACCGGTGAAAGTCTTTGTGACGGGCTACGTGCGTAGCCCCGGCTTATATGGCGGCGTCGCGTCTGACTCCCTGCTCTCTTATCTGAGCAAAGCTGGTGGCGTCGACAGTGAACGCGGCAGCTATGTTGATATCATCGTCAAACGCGGCAAATCGGTTATTTCACGCGTGAACCTGTACGATTTTCTGCTGAACGGTAAGTTGGGCCTCTCGCAGTTTGTGGATGGCGATACCATCGTCGTTGGTCCACGTCAGCATACATTCAGCGTAGAAGGTGATGTGTTTAACAGTTACGACTTTGAGTTCGCCAACAGCACCATTCCGGTAACTGAGGCACTCAGTTGGGCGCGCCCGAAACCAGGTGCGACGCACATGACCATTATTCGTCAGCAGGGCACAATGAAGCGTAGCGAGTACTATCCGCTCAGCTCCGCTGCGGGTCGTTCCTTGCAGGATGGCGATCGCCTTATTGTGAGCTCCGACCGCTATGCAGGCACCATCCAGGTACGTATTGATGGCGCACATTCTGGTGAGCATGCCGTGGTGCTGCCATACGGTGCCACTATGCGTCAGGTACTGTCACAGATTCGTCCAAACAGCATGTCGCAGATGAAAGCCATTCAGCTTTACAGAACATCCGTTGCGACCCGGCAGAAAGAGATGCTGGATCTGTCACTGCAAAAACTGGAAGAAGCGTCCCTTTCTGCCCAGTCTTCAACGCAAGAGGAAGCCCGTCTGCGTATGCAGGAAGCGCAACTGGTCAGCCGCTTCGTCAATAAAGCACGTAATGTTGTGCCGAAAGGACAAGTGGTACTTAATGAGAGCAATATTGACTCGGTACTGTTGGAAGATGGCGATGTCATCATGATCCCGGAAAAAACCTCGCTGGTTATAGTACACGGGGAAGTTCTGTTCCCGAACGCCGTCACCTGGCAGGACGGGATGGATGCGGATGATTACATTAAAAAATGTGGTGGCCTGACACAGAAATCCGGTAACTCGAAAATTATCGTGATCCACCAGAATGGCGAGTCAGTTGACGCTGAAGATGCAGGAAAACTGCAGCCCGGTGATGAAATCATGGTTCTGCCGAAATACGAATCGAAAAATATCGAAGTTACACGTGGTATTTCGACCATTCTTTACCAGCTCGCCGTTGCCGCCAAGGTTGTGCTGACAATATAATTGGTGCACTACACGCTTTCCCTGGATTTTCAGGGAAAGCGACACAAATGGCAGTAACACGTTTTCTTTTTTTAATTGACGCATTGATATTGATAGGACGAATGAGAAGCATATTGGGTATTTACTCTGGGGGTATCTGGCGCATTCCTTATCTGGGAAGTTTATTGCCTGGGGAATGTGTGCGGCTTTCGCCTTTTAAAGCCATCCCAGAGCAAGTCAATGCTATAGCCGTATGGGGTCATCGCCCCAGCGCGCAAAAACCTGTTGCCCTGGCGGAAGCTGCCGGCTTACCTGTCATTCGCCTTGAAGATGGCTTTATCCGTTCGTTGGGATTAGGTGTTCAGGACTGTCCCCCTCTTTCCATTGTTGTTGATCATCTTGGCATTTACTACGATGCCTCAGCGCCGAGCACGCTCGAACAGTTGGTACAAGACAGAGCAGGCAATCAGTCGCTTGCTGGTGAAGCAGAAGCGATGATGCACGCCATCGTGGATAACGATCTGTCGAAATACAATCAGGCGCCACCGTTTGTCGCGCCTGACAATATGCCAGAAGCCGTTCTGCTGATTGACCAGACATTTGGCGATATGTCGGTTACCAAAGGCAATGCCAGTCCGGAAAGCTTCCAATTGATGCTGGAGACAGCAAAACAGGAAAATCCGAACGCCGAGATTTGGGTGAAGGTCCACCCGGATGTGCTGTGCGGCAAAAAATCGGGGTATTTCGCGCACCTGAAATCCGACAGCCGCGTGCGTTTGTTCGCCGAGGATGTCAGCCCGCAATCGCTGCTGCGCCACATGCAAAAGGTGTATGTCGTTACCTCTCAGTACGGCTTTGAGGCGCTACTGGCGGGGAAACCCGTTATCTGCTTTGGTCAGCCCTGGTATGCAGGCTGGGGACTGACTGACGATCGTCATCCTAAAGCCAGTGAGCTTGCCGCGCGCCGACAACCCGCCACACTTAACGACCTGTTTACCGCCGCCTATCTGCGCTACTGCCGTTACCGGCATCCGGTGAGTGGTCAATCGACAACGCTGGCCAGCGTTGTTGACTGGCTGGTTTTACAGCGCCAGCATAGCCTGACACGCCGTGGCATGCTGTGGGTGCCGGGGTTAAGTCTGTGGAAAACAGCCATTCTTAAGCCGTTCCTGAAAACCACAGAGAACCAGGTGCGTTTTGCGAAACGATGCCCGCAAGCCAGCGCCCTTATCGCCTGGGGCACGCGCGGAGAAGCAAAATGGCAGGCTCAGGCAGACGCCCAGCATATTCCACTGTGGCGTATGGAAGACGGGTTTATCCGTTCCTCCGGTCTGGGCTCCGATCTGCTCGCCCCCTTGTCTTTAGTGCTGGATAAAACCGGTATTTATTACGATGCCTCAAGACCCAGCGATCTGGAAAACCTGCTGAATACCAGTAGCCTGAATGAGCACCAACGGGAGCGCGCTCAGGCACTGCAACAGCAGCTCGTACGCAATAAGGTGAGTAAATACAACCTCGGTCTGGACTGGCATTTACCGCCGGAAGCGACAGGCAGCAAAGTGATTCTTGTACCGGGTCAGGTAGAAGATGATGCGTCTATCAAGACCGGAGCGCTGTCAGTTAACACCAACCGGGATTTGCTGCGTACCGTACGTGAACGCAACCCAGACGCGTTTATCGTCTTTAAACCGCACCCGGATGTGCTGGTTGGCAACCGCGAAGGGCACGTGGCGGCAGAAGATGTCGCCCGCTGGGCCGATTGCCAGGCGCTGGATGCCGACATCATTCAGTGCATTCAGCACGCCGATGAATTACACACCATGACCTCCCTTTCCGGCTTCGAAGCACTGATGCACGGGAAGCGAGTATTTTGCTATGGCATGCCGTTTTACGCGGGTTGGGGACTCACACAAGATGAGCACCATATTTCCCGCCGGGCACGCCAGCTCAGCCTGGAGGATTTGGTCTGGCAAACGCTTATTGCGTATCCGACCTATATCCATCCGCAGCGGCTGGAACCGATGCTGGCAGAAGAAGCAGCACTTTGGCTAAGCGCCGCCCCTCGCGGTGCAATGAAAATAACGAAAAAGAATATTGGCCGTTTAGCCAGACAGTACCGCAAGTTGTTGATGTTTTATAAAGTTCGCTTTGGTTAGTGTTAACTCTGGATACATGGAAGATGATGCAAAACAATACCGTTAAGAGATTGCTTGCAGGGAAAAAATACCTGCTGTTGCAAGGACCGATGGGGCCTTTCTTCAATGATGTCGCGAACTGGCTGGAAACGCTGGAACGCGAAGCGGTAAACGTTGTTTTTAATGGCGGCGACAGGTTTTATTGCCGTAACCGCCATTACCTGACTTATACCCAGACACCGAAGGAATTCCCCGCCTGGTTGAAAGAGACCTGGAAGGATTATCCGTTCGATACCATCTTGTGCTTCGGCGACTGCCGTCCATTGCACAGGGCGGCGCACGCCTGGGCTAAAGCAAAGGGCATTCGCTTCCTGGCCTTCGAGGAAGGTTATCTGCGTCCTCACTTTATTACAGTGGAAGAAGGCGGCGTTAACGCCTTCTCCCGCCTGCCCCGTGACCCTGATTTTTATCGCAGCTTGCCGGATGCCGCACCTGCTCAAATCCAGCCACTAAAACCCTCTTCAGGCCGTCGCTATATCCATGCGACATGGTATTACCTGGTTGGCTGGCGCTATCGTCACGAATTCGCTCGTTATCGCCACCATAAATCGTTCTCGCCGTGGTATGAGGCAAAATGCTGGGTGCGCGCGTGGTGGCGTAAGCAATGGTATGGCTGGAAGCAACGTGGTGTGCTGGAGACGCTGCAAACAACGCTCGATCAGCGCTACTACCTGGCCATTTTGCAGGTCTATAACGACAGCCAGATTCGCAATCACAGCCCCTACGCGGACATACGTGATTACATCAACGATGTGATGTTCTCTTTCTCGCGTAAGGCGCCGCTGGACAATGTTCTGGTCATTAAGCATCATCCCATGGACCGTGGCCATCGCCTGTATGGGCCGTTGATTAAACAGTTAGGTAAGAAGTATGGCGTGGCCAGCCGTGTGATTTACGTGCACGATCTGTCGATGCCAGAATTGCTGACGCATGCCAAAGCGGTAGTGACGATAAACAGTACGGCAGGGATTTCAGCGCTGATTCATAACAAACCGCTGAAGGTGATGGGTAATGCCCTGTACGACATTAAAGGGATGACGTATCAGGGACATCTGCACCAGTTCTGGACGGCGGACTTTAAGCCGGATATGAAGTTGTTCAAGAAGTTCCGTGGGTATTTGTTGGCAAATACCCAGATTAATGCGGTGTATTTCAATTCATCAACAATGAACCACTGGTATAGCACCGTACAGCAAGAATCTGAAATTACTAATACGATTGAAACTGCAACTTTTTACATAAAATAATCTCAACAATACAGAAATAATGGCTTATAACTCTTTAATATTGAAGCCATCCTCAATCTCAAGTCATCAGAATGTAAGAAAGACTATTTTAATTCTATTCACTTTTTGAGGTACCCGTTTTACCACTGACTCGAAATCAGTGCAGTGCTAACTGAGAGATCGTTAACACCACAAACACTGATTACATATACTGTTCTTTTGAGATAAATACAGAGCAAAGACCGCACAAGCGGTCCTAACGAGAGCGCTGCAATAATTCCAAATCTCTTTAAAATTACTCTATTGTTACGACAAACTTCCCGGCAACAGAAGTGAGGTTATTCAGATACAAACAATCTGTTCTGTTGAAAAAATTGAGATTTCTTGTCGCTCCCGCAGTTCCTGATGGTGTATCAATACATAGTGATACACCGGAACAACCGACGGATAAAATGGGTTCTATGTAAACATCCCCGCGAAGCGCCCGATTCACCTTTAGAGAGCTTCCAGCATTAATCTCTGATGCGGTAACCCCTACCGATCGTTCTCGAGTATAAGGTCTCTACTTTCCGCCGTAGAAACTGACAGTATAGTTTATGTTGAATACTATGCTGAGAGACGTTGTAAATAAAATTGACAATTTTCCGCTTTCACGAATTTTTATGAGGTAGAGATATGCATGCCTGATTCACTGAAGAAATCGGGCTCAATCCGTTTTAAGACTATGCACGGCTTTGAAATGGCTGCTAACAGTATAATAACCATTATATGGCACGATCGCTTTGGAAAAATCAACTAAATTGGTATGGTATCTAATCCCGTTACGCATTTGATACTGAACTATGGCTCTATCACGACGAGGTCTTTTGAGCAAGACGCTATTCTCAACTCTCTTTGCATTATTTTACGGTGAGAAAGCTCTTGCGAATCCTATTGTTGGAAAAGAAGGAGGAGCGCAAAACAAAGGCGCCCTAACGAGTGCTAATTCGCAGGATGTGGATGTGGCAGGTAAGAACACGTCAGTTGGACATGGCGATGAGGCATCCCGTGAAAAGCTTTCTTATCCTGAAGAGTCCACTCGTGTTAGAGAGGGGAATTACGCAAATATCAGAGCATATTCTGGTTCCGAAAACAGGATTTATTGCAATGGCCGTGTAATTGATCGCGATGGTGGTGCTGGTGTATTTGTGCGGGATGATACTGATACAATCACTGATGATAATGGCGGTACAGTTTTAGTTGATGTGAAGGGCCGTAGATGGAAGCGCGTTTACGAAGGCGACGTACTCCTTTTGTGGTTTTGCAGTCATGGCGATGGAGTTACTGATTACACACTCCCTCTTCAGGTTGCATCTCAACTGGCGGTGGACGAGAGCCGAAGGTTGGTGTTTGGTCAGGGGACATACAACTATACAGCAATCGAGATTAAGTCTTCGACGAAAACACAGAGTGTTACGGAATGGATTGCCATAGGGAAGGTTAATTTGGTCAGCACCAAAACCCACCCGAATGCTAATAATTACGATGCTGACTATGCAATTCGAGTAAGCGGAGTTTTTCTCAAAAAGGTTAAACTAGTTATTGATGTTTCTAGAAATGCTGATGCAGTAATTTTGTCTGATACTACTGGGATTGAAGTTGGGGATCTCGTATGCCTGCAGACATCCCGCCTTATTCAGACTGACAATCGAGGTCAGGCTCGCGAGGGACAAGTATGCAAAGTACACTCAATTAATCACGATAAAAGACTTGTCAGACTTTTCAATACACTACGCTATGCAGCCCCTGCTTCTGCGAAACAGACTGGGGTTGTGGTAGGTGCAACCAGCGGAGCATCATTTACGGTTTCAGGTGTTAACCTCACCCGCGCAAATGCCAATGTCAGAATCACATTTACTTCCGGTGCTAATTCCGGAAAGTCTCGCTACATCTCTGGATTTAGCGGAAATACGCTTAAGATTGGTGGTCGACAATCTGCATTCCCTAACACGCCCATGGTGGGGGATTCATTCATCATGGAGTGGGCTACCATGGTCACCATCGCCAAGCCTATTACTTTCAGGATGTCGGGAGAATTTGTCATCTCGCGTGCGTTGACCAGTAATGCAATAGCTGGCGCTACAGGTTTTCGTGGTCTGGATGTCATATTTTCTGTCGACACATTAATAGAAGGGGCAACAATTAATGGTTTTTCTGATACATGCTTGCGAATTCGAGGATCTTACCAACCTACGTTGAGAAACATAACTGCTACTGACGCTAACCGTGGCTATAATGTATTTGATGGTACTGGTTACGGAATTAGTATCAACCAGTGCTTTGGAGCAACAGTCGATAATGCTAAAACGTATCGCTGCCGTCGAGGAATCGACATTATTGGCACGCAGATGATTAGCTGGGAGACGCAGATAATTAACTGTACAGCATCAGGTGGTGGTGTTGATTACCAAGGAAATGCATTCTGGCCTGTGGGCACTACTCAAAACTCCGGAATTGGTTCTCATGGTGCCGGGTATAGCTCCAGCTACACTAATTGTCTTGTTGTGGACTGCTGGCTGCCGTACGCATTTCGGGGGTTACGTGAAACACTTAAGGATTGTCGTGTAAACGGTAATGTTGCACGTTGTTGTGCTCGCCTGACTTACGGTGGTGCTCTTACCATTGACGGACTTATTTATGACGATACATTCAGCGAAATTGGGGTTAATTACGCTGACAGCTATAACGAGGATCCTAAACCAGACCTGAGAGCAATTGGTTTACTAGAATTGTTTTGTGGTATCGATGATGGTTACATACGATCACTGCCTGTAACCATAAAAAATTGTATCGGAAAGAAAGTGACCCTTGGCTGCATTATTGCATCCGGTAAAGGTGACGACTTGACCTTAGAGAACCTTATTCTTGGTGGAAACGTTGTATACGTTTCTTCTGAAAATACGAGGAATAATGAGTTTTCTTTTATACGTTGCGAAGATCGTAAGATACTTAAAAATATTTCCGACCTTGGTGGAAATCGGTTTTACCTCGATGGTGGCAGTGAAAACCAATTCAGCATGTACGATCTGTTTTCATCGCAAATAATCCCAGCAGGAAAATATGTCAGGCTTGGAGAGAATAAATTATTCGCCACTTTGGACGACGACCAGGCGTTACGAATTCCTATTTCGACCAAAACTAAGACGGCAATAGTTTCAGTTATTGATCACGACCACAATAGTAAATACAAGGCCATTGGCATGATTTTAGGTGCAGCATCTGCAACCGACAGTGCACCAAACTCAAAAGAGAACAAACAGAACATTGAACTTAGCCTAATTCCACTAACAGGAACTACAGGAACAAAAGGAAAGTTTACGATTTCCTTCTTGCCAACTGATGGCGCGGGTTATCTCTACCTTGAGAACCGCATCGGTTCGGTAATTCGGCCTTGCATTTTTATTGAAACGGTACAATTCTGATGTACAATTTCCGTAGGTACCACTGAGATGTAAATTTATTTTATAGGTTTGAAGTAGCGGGGTGTCACCCCGCCGTTATCAAAGAAGGTTTTTCTTCCAGTCCAATTTTTTGAATGCTGCGACATCCCAACTTTGCATATCTGTCGCAAAATGCGAAAGTTTAGGTATTATCTTGTTAATAACAGGGCTTCTATTTTTATAAGCATCTGGTACTTTTTTATCCACCCAAGTGAAAGGGGAATTATACTTCATGGATCTTTCTCTTATTTTACCCACAACGCCAGTAAATTTATAATCTATATTGGTGAAGCAATATTTCAAAGAAGCCATGAAGTAAAGATTCTTTCTCTCATCGCCATTAGCAAAGTTGATCACAGCAGGTGAGTTATTGAATCTTTCAATTTCTTGTTCAGATAATTGTTCATTAAATAAAGCCCACTTATAAATAGATTTCCTGAAGCATTTAAGACATTTCATACACGGTTTCTGAAAATCACCAAACTCACATGCAGAAGATATTTCTAAAAAACCATAGGATTTCGCGATTTTGGTTGTTATTAACTCCGACACTCCATTACACGGATAGTCTAGATTTATGCCGATACTTGAGAAAAAAGGTTTAGCTCTTGATTCAAGATCGCTACTGTAGATACTCTCATTTGCAGTAAATGCAGCGAGGATGTCCCCGGTAATCAAATCACTTATGCCAAGCTGACCAGATAAAAGCACCGCTGGTATTGTGAATGCATATGAGTCCGGGTATAAACAGAATTTTCCATTAGTGCTCAAATATGGGAAGTCAGAATATACTAATATTTTTTTGTAAGTATACGGCATGTATTGCAGGGTTTTTATCTGAGCCTTTGGGTTATTCCAAGACTCAAATGCGCCAACCTCTGGGTGTAAAGTTCTTGCCATCATGATTAGGGGGCTATCTTCCCCAAGCAATGCAGCAACTGCTATACTATCAACCCCACCAGAAAATGAAATTGCGCTACTATTTTTCTCTACTGATGCTGCCGACCGCAATCCTTCATCAATATTTATATTTTGTATTTTAGGGTATGTTTTTTTTATGGCAGAGGCTAAATCTTGAGATATCCCCTTGTCCATGGTCAGGGTGCTTCCAATATATGGACTAATGATCTTAATTGCAGCGAAAGCACACAAATCAGGGTGTGGAATTTCGATATCAAAAGGGAAATAAAAATGGCAATAGTTTGACATTAGCTGAATTTTTCCACCACCAGCATTGGTCCCCGCTGACTCTGTCAAATCATCAGAGTCGAGAGCGAAATCAAATCTTAATCCACTTATCCCTAAATCACTGGAAAAACCTTTTATTTTTGTAACGCTAACTCTCATTTTTCACGCCCAGTAGCTACCATAAAACTTCGCATTAATAAAGAATTAACATCAAACTACATTTTATTCAGAAAATCAACTGACCTGCTCCCCGTTGATTAATACACACCGATGTTAGTAATGTCTTCATAAGCCACATGAGGACATCCCCATGAAGAAGCGTTTTTCCGACGAACAGATCATCAGTATTCTCCGCGAGGC